>JAAYBH010000411.1 GCA_012718935.1 Clostridiales bacterium | reverse complement strand
GTATTCGCCGTATCTGTCCTTATTGTTATCGTAACATAAATAATGACGGAGTCAAATGCTTTGTCAAACAAAACAATCGCAGAAATATATGGATTGGCGAACGTGCTCCGCCGTATCTGGTTGTCAAAAATTCGCAAACTGTGTTAATATGCTTTCGAAACGATAGTTTTATCAAAATCAGGCGATACTTTGATTATTGAGTCCGCAAGCCGGACTTTCGAAAGGATATGTGTTATGGAAGGAATCTGTTATATCGTCGGGGCGGGACCAATCGAAGACCTTCTTCTTGAACCGTCCGAAAAGGATTTTGTCATCGCCGCAGACGCGGGATATCTGCAGATGGCCAGGCTCTCCGCCGTCCCCGATCTTGTGGTTGGAGATTTTGATTCGATGACACAAAGGCCGAATCATCCGAATGTCATTGTCTATCCAAAGGAAAAAGATGCGACCGATATGCTGCTCGCCATTGACGAAGGTCTGCGCCGCGGTTATCAGAAGCTTGTGATTTTGGGCGGTCTTGGCGGCAGGCTGGATCACTCCCTGGCAAATATCCAGGCGCTCTCCTATATCGCCCAAAAAAACGCCCGCGGGTATCTGCTGGGCGACGGCACGGCTGTCACCGTCATCAAGGACGGCTGCATGACGTTTGACGGCGAAAAAAAAGGCGTTATTTCGGTTTTCTGCTGCGGCGAAACGGCAAAAGGCGTCACACTCAAGGGTCTTAAATATCCTCTGAACGACGCTGTTGTCACAGGGTCCTTCCCTATCGGCGTCAGCAATGAATTTACCGGCTTCCAAAGCGAAGTTACCGTGTCCAACGGGAGCCTCATCGTCATGTGGGAGGAGAAGGCCGCCGATTTCATTGACTTTTTGAAGGAAACATGCTATAGTTCGCTCTAAAACTTACAAAGGATGGAATTATCGGACTCGGCAGGTATGCTGCCCGATCCGGACGGAGATGTCTGCATGAGAGATATAAAAGGCGCAATCTTCGATCTCGACGGAACGTTGTTTGATTCAATGAAAATGTGGAATTCAATAGCGGAGGATTACCTGAAAAGCCGGGGTATAAAACCGGACGAAGATGTCCGGGAAGCTGTCCGGGCCATGAGTATCCAGCAGGTCTGCGAGCATTTTTGCAGCGCATACGGTTTGACGCTCAGCCAGGAGGATATCGCCGCTGGTATCAACGAAATGGTTGAGGATTTTTATTTTCACCGCGTTACCCTGAAGGATGGCGCTGCCGAAGCCTTAAAGCGTCTGAAGAGCCGTGGTGTTAAAATGTGCGTGGCGACGGCGACGGACCGGTATCTCGTGGAAGCGGGTCTGCGCCGGACCGGGATATCGGAGTATTTTGATCGCATCTTTACCTGCACCGAGGCCGGCGCCGGAAAGGACGAGCCCGATATATTTCTTCAGGCCTTGAATTCTCTCGGGACCGATATCAAAGAAACCGTTGTTTTTGAGGACGCGCTCTATGCCGTCCGGACGGCAAAAGCTGCCGGGTTCCCTGTCGCCGCCTTTTATGACGAATCCGCCCGTCATCAGCAGGATGAGCTCAGAAAGCTTGCGGATTGGTATTTTACGTCGTTTACCGAATGGAACGACTGTTATTAGATCTTCGAAAAAAGGAGCTGAATGATCAATGCGCCGTTATCACCGTTCCGGCTCCGGGCCGTGCCTTCTGCTGTCTCTGGTGTCGGCTCTGATAGGTTCATATGTGCTTTTAAGGGTAATATCCCGCGCCGCGCAAAATGCTGTCCGGCTTGAGCCGCCGCGCAACAACAATAACAGGAAAATTCATGAGCCGCAACCGCCCGGAGGCACTGTCTTTGTAAAGCCCGAATCCGAGTGCGTCGTACCGCTCACTGTGGAAGTAAATGACGCCGTCAATTACTATATATTTTTGAAATTCCTGAAGCTTCCCAGCGATACGGCTTCAACGCCCGGGCTTGCTGATGCGCCCTGGTCGGATATCGGTTTTTTCGCTTCCGCAAACGAAAGGGTTTCATTGAAGGTCCCCGGCGGCGTTTACAGCCTGATGTATGCCTCCGGTATGGAGTGGCGCGGGCTGAAGGAAAAATTCGGCCCCGGTACGAACTATTATAAAGCAAATCAGACGCTGACTTTTTACAAAGAGGGGAATCATCTGTACGGCAATACCGTTCAGCTGTTTCCGCAGTCAGAGGGCGATACCGCGTACCGTCAAATCGATGCGTCAGAATTTCCGGGATAGTTTTCATGAATGACACCGTGCCGCATACCGTATTGAACGTTATGCGGCACGGCTTTGTGTTAAATCATCAGATAAACAGGTTCACGTTGGATTCTTCCGCGTCGCCAAGCATCGCCGCAACACCGCCGAGCTCGACACCGTCCACAAGCTCTTCCTCTTTAATACCCATGACATCCATGCTCATGGTACAGGCCACGATTCTCACACCATTTGCCATTGCTTTCTTGATGAGCTCTTCCAGTGAATCAACGTTCTTTTTCTTCATGATGCTCTTCATCATTTTCGTGCCCATGCCCATCATGTGCATGTTGGAGAGTTTAAGCTTACCCACACCGCGGGGCATCATGCTGCCGAACATGGATTCGATGAACGTCTTGTCGACCTTGACCTTGCTGGATTTCCGCAGGACGTTAAGGCCCCAGAAGGTGAAGAACATGGTAACCTTCCGGCCCATGGCAGCGGCGCCGTTGGCAATGATAAAAGAGGCCAGCACCTTGTCGAGGTCGCCGGAGAAGACGATGATCGTTTTGCCGTCGTTCACGGCCTTCTCGGAGGCGGGTGCGACCTGCCCGTCGGTTTTTTTGACGAGCGCCACATAGTCTTTGCCGCGTTTTTCATTGGAAATAAGCGTGTTGCCGGTGCGGCGGGTCCAGGCGCCGATGTCCCGGGCGAAACCCGGATCGGAGGCCGATACCTCCAGGATCTCACCGTTTTTCATCCCCTTCACGGCCTCGAAGACCTTTAAAATCGGTCCGGGGCACTGGAGGCCGCTGCAGTCCAGCCGCATGCTGGCTGTCGCCTGTACCTCCGGCTTCTCCGCATGTCCGCTGTCCGAGACCTTTTGAGGCTTGTTTTCACTGATCATATTGCTCTCCTTGTAATGCACGGACTGGTAAAACCGGACGCCGCCGGGATAGACCTTGACATTCTTAAAGCCGTTTTCCATGAGGATACGCGCTGCGTTGTAAGACCGGACGCCGATGGCGCAGAAGGTCACGATCTCCT
>JAAYBH010000410.1 GCA_012718935.1 Clostridiales bacterium | reverse complement strand
TCGAAAGTGGACCACACGCTTCTGAATGTGGACAGCACCTGGGAGCAGATTAAGGAGCTTTGTGAGGACGCCATGAGGTATGAGACGGCCAGCGTCTGCATACCGCCGTCTTTTGTCAAACGCGCAAAGGAGTTTGTAGGCGCCCGCATGAAGGTCTGCACCGTCATTGGATTTCCCAACGGATATGCCACGACGGCAGCGAAGGTTTTTGAGACGGAGGACGCTGTTAATAACGGCGCGGACGAAATCGATATGGTAATCAATGTCGGCGCTTTGAAAGAAGGCAATATCGCGCTTGTCGGGAAGGAAATCCGGGCTGTCAAAGATGCCTGCGGCGGCCGTATCCTGAAAGTCATCATAGAAACGTGCCTTCTGACGGATGAGGAAAAGATAACCATGTGCAGGCTTGTTACGGATGCCGGAGCGGATTTTATCAAAACGTCCACAGGCTTTTCAAAGGGCGGCGCGACCTTCGGGGACGTCAGACTCATGAAGGCACATATCGGCCCGCAAGTGAAGGTCAAAGCCTCCGGCGGTATCGGAAGCCTCGAGGACGCCGCGGAATTTATTCGCCTCGGCAGCGCCCGGCTGGGCACGAGCCGTATCGTTAAAATTATGAAGGCACGGGAGGAGCGGTGAAAAGTGGATTACAAAGAGCTGCTGAATCTGGCAATCCGCGCAAGGCTCTCGGCGTACATGCCGTATTCGCATTTCGCGGTTGGCGCCGCGCTGCTCAGTGATGATGGTGCGGTTTACACGGGCAGCAATATTGAGAACGCGGCATATTCGCCCACCGTCTGTGCCGAGCGCGTGGCTTTTTTCAAGGCCGTTTCGGACGGGAAACGCGGCTTTACCGCAATCGCCATTGTCGGCGGGAAGGAGGACGCTCCGCCGGACGCTCTCGTTGCTCCCTGCGGCGTGTGCCGTCAGGTTATGCAGGAATTCTGCGGGAACAAGCCCTTTGACATCATTCTCGGCGGCTCTCCGGAGCAGATAAGGGTCTATAAGCTGAGCGATATACTCCCCCTTGGCTTTGGCCCCGACAGCTTGAAATAAAGATAACAGAATACAGTGAGCGCACCGGCTTCGGTCGATGCGCTCTTTTATTATCAAAATTTGTATAAAATTCTCTATTTGAAACAACATAGTTACGATGAATCTGCAAGGAGGAAAAATAATTGAAAAAGCTTAAGGCGGCAGTTGTAATGGTCCTGGTGATTGTCATGGCGGCATCACTTCTCTACGGATGCGCACCCAAAACAACGCCGACCCCTTCAGCCGCGCCGCCGTCGTCGGCGGCTCCGGCAACCTCGGCGGCTCCCGCAACCTCGGCCGCGCCCGCCACATCTGCGGCTCCCGCGACAAGCAACCCGAACCACGAAGTTTACACAATGGCCAACAGGGTCCCGTGGAGCGGCGTCTATGCCCCGGTGACAGCGTCACGCGCCAGCATCAACAAAGGTATTAAAGCCGACAACAAGAAGGATAAGGTGAAGGTCGGTTATGCGACGTGGACAGTCGGCACGCCGTTCTTCGCCGCTTCGGCGGATGAAATCAAGAAGCTTTGCGACGAATATGGATATGAGCTGGTCCAGGTTGTTTCCGACGGCGATATCAACAAGCAGGTCGCCAATATTGAAAGCCTGGTCACAATGGGTGTCGACGTCATCATCGACTGCGATTACAGCGTCGAAGCCGAGCTGACTGCCGTCAAGACAGCCGTCGCGGCCGGCATACCCGTCATCGGATACGGTCTCCCGTTCCCGGCCGACTCGCCGGTCGTTACAACATCCGCGACGACCTATTATGAGCAGGGCTTTATGATCGGCCAGCTGGCCGCAAAGCAATTTGTCGGCAAGGACGTCAAGGCGGCCACGCTCCCGGGCATGGTCGGTCACACGATTGCCGAGAGCAAGCTCAACGGCTTCATCGGCGGCTTTGTCTATGAGCGCGCCATCCAGTTGGGCAAGCCTTTCGCCACTCGGGAAGACGCCATGCTCTACGGCTATAATCTCGAGCAGCAGATCGTCAAGAGCGCGAAGTTCTCCGACCCGGACCTGAAGTGGGAGGTTGTCGCCTCCATCGACGGCTCCTGGAGCATTGACGGCGGCCAGAAGGCGATGGAAGACATCATCACCGCGCATCCGGACATTAACCTGGTATTCACCGATAACGACCAGGAAGGCTTCGGCGCCATAAAGGCCATGGAGAATGCCGGCATCAAGGTCGGCACCGATGTTCTCCTTTGCAGCGTCGGCGACGGCACCAAGGAGGCCATGCAGCTGATCAAGGACGGCAAATATCTCGGCATTACGCTGGCGAGCCCCTACACCTGGGCCGGCTCCTGTGTCCGGCTCGTGCGCAAGATCTTCACCGAGGGCTTTGACGCGACAAATCTGCCCGCCGAAACGTATGTGGAAAATGTTATGGTCACCAAGGATAATGTTGATAAGTGGCTGACGGACAAAGAATTCGCGACACTGCCCGACGTGGTGTTCAAGCCCATCGGCAAGTGAACGGCAAAAATACAGGCAGCTTTTGGGGCGGCGGAGACCGCCCCTCTGTATTGCCAATATTTTTGCGTTGATTTGCGGGCGCGCGCAAGGCTATGATTATTGTACGAAAAAGGATGAATGATGTCCGGTGATGCGATGAGACGCGGTTCCCTGCCACGGACGGGAATGATTCACGATGGAAGGGAGACAGTCAATGGCTGATATACAGTACCACGTAGACATGCAAAACATATGCAAGATATTCGGCGGCGTCAAGGCGCTGCAAAACGTCAGCATACAGATCAAATCGGGCGAAATACACGCGCTGGTCGGAGAGAACGGCGCGGGCAAATCGACGCTGATGAAAATTCTGTCCGGCGCTTACGTCCGGGACAGCGGTGATATTTACTTGGACGGCAAAAAGGTGGCCATCAATAATCCGAAGGACGGCATTGGCCACGGGATATCCGTCATCTATCAGGAGTTCGCGCTGATCGGCAGCCTGACCGTCGCCGAGAACATCTTCATTGACAAGCTCAACGATAAGGGAAAGCTGATTAACTGGAAAATACTCCGCGAGAAGGCGACGAATGTGCTGAGCAGCCTGGGCTTCAGTAATATTCCCGCCAACAAGATCGTATCGGAGCTCAGCGTCGCCCACCAGCAGGTCGTTGAAATCTGCAAGGCGCTGGCCCGCGAATCCTCGGTGCTCATCCTGGACGAGCCGACGGCCGTTTTGGCCTCCAGCGAGGTGGAGCAGCTGTTCAAGCTCCTGAAGGACCTGCGGTCCAAGGATGTTGCGATCGTCTACATATCACACCGGCTTGAGGAGATATTCCGTCTGTCCGACAGGATCACCGTCATGAAGGACGGCTGCTGTGTCGGCACGTATGACACGCCCTCCATGGACGAGAAAAAGCTTGTCAGCCTGATGATCGGGCGCACGCTGGAGAGCTATTTCCCGGCGCGGGAGCCGAATATCGGCGAAACAGTTTTCAAGGTGGAGAATATAAAAAGCGGAAAGGCTGTCAGGGATGTGTCGTTCGAGGTCCGCGAGGGCGAGGTGCTCGGCATTTCCGGGCTTGTCGGCTCCGGCAGAACGGAGACGATGCGGGCAATTTTCGGCGCCGATCCGCTTGAGGGCGGCAAAATCTTCCTGAACGGCAAGGCAATAAAGATCAAGTCGCCCATGAGCGCGGTCAGACAAGGCATCGGAATGCTGCCCGAGGACCGCAAAGCCCACGGCGTTCTGTTGAAAATGCCGATCCGGACGAACATAACGCTGACGCGGCTGAAAGCCTTTACCGGCCCATTCAACGTCATCAGCAAGAAAAAAGAGACGATCTATATAAACGATATGGTGCAGAAGCTCGCCATCAAGGCCGGCTCTGTCGAAAATAACACCAACAGCCTGTCGGGCGGCAACCAGCAGAAGATCGCCATCGCGAAGCTCCTGGCATCAGACTGCAAGGTGCTGATCCTCGACGAACCGACCCGCGGCGTCGATGTCGGCGCAAAGATCGAGATTTACAAGATCATCAACTCTCTTGTCGCGCAGAAGTACGCTGTTATCATGATATCCTCGGAAATGATGGAGGTTATCGGCATGTGCGACCGGGTTATGGTCATGAGAAGCGGCAGCATGGTCGGCGAGCTGCAGAAAAATGAGCTGACCGAGCAGAACCTAATAAACTATTCGATGGGAGTGAATGTGTAATGGGAACCTCCGCTAAAGAGAAAACGGCAGTTATGGCAAAACAGCCGCTGTCGGTTAAAAATACTCTAATCAAGTATAACGCGCTCGTCATTCTTCTCGCGCTGATCATCGTGTCATCGATCATCTCTCCATTCTTTCTGACATGGCGGAATATTACAAACGTCCTGCTGCAGCAGGTGCCTTACCTGCTGATTTCCATGGGCGTCATGCTGACGATTATGACGGCCGGCATCGACCTGTCCGTCGCCGCTGTTGCCGGCTGCGGCAACGTCATCGTCGCTATCGTCATTACGACATGGGGACGTGAAGACGTCGGCGTTCTCTTCGTCGGCATTGCCATCGCGATCGCGCTGGGCGGCGTCATCGGCATCATCAACGGTGTCCTGATCGGCAAGCTGCGGATGGCGGCGTTCATCATCACGCTTGCCACGATGTCGGCGGCCCAGGGCGTTGCCTATATGATGACCGGCGGCGCGCAGATTCAGCTGAAGGATGAGATCGCGGCCGCCAGGGCGCTCAATTGGTTTGCGTCCTACAGGGACCCGCTGCTGAATATGCCGATCGCAGTTTATCTCGCACTTGTTGTAATTCTGATCTTCTGGTTCGTCATGCGGTACACGCCCTTCGGACGCCTTGTCCTGGCGGTGGGCAGCAATGAGGCTGCCGTCCGCCTGGCGGGCATCAACGTGACGAAATACAAGTTTATTGTCTACATCATCAGCGGCGGCCTGGCCGCCTTCGCGGGTGTTATCGCCGCCGGCCGAACCGCCCTCGGCTCGCCCCAGTTTTCTACCACGAGTGATTACGCCCTGACTACTGTCGCGG
>JAAYBH010000409.1 GCA_012718935.1 Clostridiales bacterium | reverse complement strand
GTGGCGCGTAATAGCTCTGCTGGGGCGGCTGCTGCGCATAGTAGTTCTGTTGGGGCGGCTGCTGCTGAGGCGCATAATAGCTCTGCTGAGGGGCGGCCTGCTGCGGCGGCGCATAGTAGCTCTGCTGAGGCGCCGGTGCTTCCTGAGGCGCAGCGTAATAGCTCTGCTGAGGCGCCGGTGCTTCCTGGGGCGCAGCGTAATAGCTCTGCTGGGGTGCCGGTGCTTCCTGGGGCGCCGCGTAATTGCTCTGCTGAGGCGCCGGTGCTTCCTGGGGTGCAGCAGGTTCGGGAGCCGCTGTCACCGGTTGTGCCGCGTTTGCGGCGTTTGGCTGACCGCAGGCGGGGCAGAATCTTGCTTCATCAGGAACCGCGGTGCCGCATTTTGAACAAAATGCCATAGTGCTTCCTCCTGTTGTAAGATTTTGTGATCATATTTATATGATTAATTTTCTGAATGCGGATGAAGGGACTCGAACCCACACGCCTCGCAGCACAGGAACCTAAATCCTGCATGTCTACCAATTCCATCACATCCGCGCAACATGCACGTATACCGCATTGACAGCACATCATTTCGGGTTTGATTCTAGCATACCGTGCCGTTATATGCAAGCACCGGAGCTATAAAAATCCGCGTGCCAGCGCGAGTCAAAAAGACCCGCGCTCACGCGCGGGTCTTTTGGGGATATCTGTCAATTGGTGGTTGTCGTTCCGTTATCGAAAACAGTCAGCTTACCGTCGACGAGAACAACATATGATTGATCGTTTTTAACAAACTCTGCATTGAAACCGCTCTTGTTCAGAATTGACGCCGGTTCGTCCGAGGCTTTCAGTATTCCGAAGGCCGCCACGTTGTCCTTGTCAAAATACGCCCGAATGATTTCATAAGCCTCATTCGACGGGTAGTAATACTGGGCAGCATAGGCATCTCCGAGGAATACATACTCAAAGAATATCGAAATTTTACCGTCGGCATCATACAGAGTCGAGGACAGCTGATCCTTACCGGGATCATATGTACAGGTTTGCTTAAACGAAGCGCCGTCTGAATCCTTGTAAGTGATCGTGTAGTCGTTGCCGCTGTTTGTGATTTTCGCACCCTCCATACCCAGCATGCCCATCGCCATCTCCGAGCTCTGGAGGTCACCGGTCATCAATGTCAGTGACAGCAGGGACAAATCGACCATTGCCACACCGAGATAACCGAAGCTTACCGTCATCGAAATGGAATCGTCTTCGTCAGCCAGGGTGGTAATCCTGTCATAAGCTGCGCTCTTGTAGGTCGAATAATTCGCAAACCCCTCGGACGGATTGCCCGCCGGCTTCAACGCTTCGACGCTGCCTGAGCCGGAATTATTCTCCGATCCGTTATCTTCGCCGTTCCCGTTATTGGCAGCTGGATTACTATTTCCGGCTGTATTGTTATCGCCTGCGGATTGAGATGCTGTAGGCTTCGGAACACTGCCTTTCGGGTTTTTGAAGCAGCCGCCGAGCATCGTCAGCATTAAGGCAAACAGCATTACAATGACTGCTATTTTTTTCATTCTCATCCTCATTTCCTTGCACTAAGCAAATACTTTTTACCGAGGCGTACCCTTTTTACTGAATTTATCCGCTAGGTTGCCGACGGCCGGAATCTTGTATTCGAAATAACCGTGGGCTTTCACCATTGCGATGATGGCAAATACCGTCAGAATGATGCCGATGATGACGCTGATCACTGAAAGAACGGTTATAATTCCCAATGAAGCGCCAAATGAGCCGAAAGGATCGGAATAGGATATTGTACTGACAGCTATAGCCGATATAATAGCAACAATAATACCTATGATCCAGCTGATCACTTGAAGAATAAAGGCCTGCATGGCGTGGAATTTTACAAACGGACTCTCTTTTTCAATGAAGAAAATGACAAGCGGCGCAAACGGCGCAATCCACTTGACAACCGGTATCCATCCCAAAACAAATGCTGCCAGATAACATAAAAGCGCCATGATATTTGCATCCATACCGAGTGATGATCTGTGCGGATTAACTTTCATTGTGCTACCTCCCCAATTTTACATGAATTTTCATGATTTACTAAATAACGATAAAATATTATCACACAGCATCCATTTATGCAAGAGTAACAAAATTGATTACGAATGATATATCCTTCTATCTCAGCATCTCAAGAAAGCGGTCTTCCGAAATAACCGGAATGCCCAGGCTTTGCGCTTTTGTCAGTTTTGACCCGGCATCCTCACCGGCCAAAACCCATGATGTTTTTTTTGAGACGGAGGAGGAGACGCTGCCGCCGTGCTTCATGATGATGCTTCCGGCCTCATCCCTTGTGAAGCTCTGCAGCGCTCCTGTGAGAACAAAGGTCTGGCCCGCAAAACGATCGTCCGTTTTTTCAGCGCGGTTCGTCATGTTGACTCCCGCGTCTTTGAGCCTCATTAAAAGATGCTGTGCCTGTGCGTTGGAAAACCAGTTGAGGATGTTTTTCGCCGTAACGGCGCCGATATCGCCCACCGCTGTCAGTTCCTCCACCGCCGCCGACTCGATCGCCTCCAAAGTACCGAAATGCTCGGCCAGCGCTTTTGAGGCGCTCTGGCCGACCTGTGGTATCCCCAGCGCGTTCAACAACCTGGACAGGTCGTTGTCCCTGGACTTTTCGATGGCGTTTATCAGATTCCCGGCCGATTTTTTCCCAAACCGCGGCAGAGATGCCAGCGATTGCGTGTCGAGATAGTAGAGATCGCCGGCTGTTTGAATGAGTCCCGATTCCAACAGCTGCCGGACGACGGCGATCCCCAGTCCTTCGATATCCATCGCGTTTCTTGAAGCGAAGTGTACAATATTCCGAAGCCGCTGCGCCGGGCACTCCGCCCCTGTGCAGCGGATGGCCGCTCCGCCTTCGTCCCGCATGATGGCGCTGCCGCATTCGGGGCATGCGTCCGGAAAGGCAAAGGGCCGTGCGTTATGCGGGCGCTTTTCCAGCACAACACTAAGGACCTCCGGGATGATTTCACCGGCTTTTTGGATGACAACGGTGTCCCCGATCCGGATATCCTTATCCCGGATGAAATCCTCGTTGTGGAGTGTCGCGTTCGTCACCGTCGTACCTGCCAGTCTGACAGGCTCTACCATGGCTTTCGGCGTCAGGACGCCGGTACGGCCGACCTGAACCGTAATATCGAGAAGCTTCGTCTCCTTCTTCTCGGGCGGGTATTTATAAGCCACCGCCCAGCGCGGCGCTTTTGATGTGCTCCCCAGTTTTGTCCGCTCCTCAAGGGAGTTGAGCTTAATAACGGCGCCGTCGATATCATATTCCAGCGTCTCCCGGTTTTCTCCCAGCCATTCTATTCTCCGCAGGCATTCGTCAATACTCTTATACCGCGCGCCGTCCACGACCTTGAAGCCCAACTCCCGCAAGTAACTCAGGGCTTCCTCATGCGTAAAAAATTCAATGCC
>JAAYBH010000408.1 GCA_012718935.1 Clostridiales bacterium | reverse complement strand
GGTGCGCCGGTTACGCCATCGGCTTCCGGATTGTGCAGCAGTATCTCAAAACACACCCATTGGCAAGCATGGGGGAGATGCTGGAATTGCGCCCGATCGATATTTTTGAGAAAAGCGGTTATGTGCAGCTGATGAAACGGTGAATGAAATGCATTGCACGGACATTGATAGCATTTACGGCTTTGCTGACAACAGCTCTCTGATGTTGTCGCGGCCGGGCGTTCTGCGGCCTTCCTCAATTTCGTGGATGAGCGAGACGACCTTATCGTTAAACGGCGTCGGGACATGATGCTTTTTTCCGAGCGCGTTGATCGCCCCGTTGATAAAGTCGACCTCTGTTTTTTTGCCCTTCTCGATGTCCTGCAGCATGCTGGGCTTTAACAGCGCGTGCCTTTTGATAGCCAGCGGGATGATGAAGAATGCGATTTTCTTCTTAACCGGGTTGTTGTAGTCCATCAGTTTCACGATATCTTTGCTCTGCATGGGGGCGATGGCGATGCCGGCGGCCCTGGCCACATCGATGCACTCCTTGATCACCTTCTGGATACAGGTTCTTGATGCCTTATCCTTTGCGGCTTCGCCAAAGGTGGTGCCGGCAACGGTGGAGACGCCGCTGAAGGCGGCGTTGATGAGGAGTTTGGCAAACCGGGTGCCGGGCCAGTTGTCCTCGACGGTGACAGGACCCATCTTCTCAAGGATTGTTTTAACTTCTTCCAGTTTGCCGTCACTGCGCTTTTTTATGCCGCCAAGTGAAAACGTCAGGCAGTCGGGCGCCGAGGTCAGCTCCGCCACACCGGGCGAAACAAGGGTCGCGCCCCACTCCACAACGCAGCCCAGCACGGCTTCATCCCCGGCGATTTCCGCGAGCAGCGGCTCCGGCAGCCCGTTCTGGAGCGTGCATATGACGCCGCTCTCCTTAAGGCGCGGCTTCAGGAACTCCGCGACAGTTTTGTTCTCCGTCTGCTTCGTCAGAAGAAAGATGACGTCGTATGTACCCGTCATCTCCTCCGGCAGCAGTGCGTTCACAGGCACCGTCATCTGAACCGTCCCGGCCACCGCGGCGCCTGTTTTCTTCAAGGCCTCAATATGCGCCCTGTTCCTGTTGACGAGGTCCACGTCGACGCCGCCCATTGTCAGATAAGCCCCCAGAATCGTCCCCAGGGAACCGGCACCGTATATCGCGCATTTCATAAGATGCTCCTCATTTCTTATTCCCTCTCCAGCTTTGCCTTCATACTTATCTTCCGCGCCGTCGGCAGGGCGTCGAACTTGACGAGGTAGGCGCTGCTGTCACGGTCGATATCGAGGATTTCGCCCGCGCCCATAATGCTGTGAACGATACGGTCACCTGGGCCGAAGGCGGGCCCCTGCGAGTGGAGTTCCAGCATCTTTTCGTTTGTTTCAACCGTCAGTCTTGACTCGGAGATGAGGCGCGGTTCCAATTCGGCGGTGTATTGGAGAAGGGGCCTGTCCACGTTGAAGATGAAGCGGGAGGGGTAGCGGTAGGAGCCGTCGTGGTTGCGGCCTTCGGCGTCGGTGAGGTAAAGCCCCTTTTCGGCGCGGGTGAAGGCGACAAAGCAAAGGCGGCGTTCCTCCTCCATACCCTCCTGGGTCGAGGTTTTTTTCGACGGAAAGATGCCCTCGCTTAAACCGCAGAGAAAGACGTAGGGAAACTCCAAGCCCTTGGCCGTGTGAATGGTCATCATTTTCACCGTGTTGCGTCCCGATTCACTGTCTGAATTTGTCATCAGCGCCACGTGAGCCAGATAGCTGGCGAGGTTTGTCTCCTCACCGCACATGGTCTCGTAGTCGTACACCGACTGCTTCAGCTCCGCCAGGTTGTCCAGCCGCTCCTGGCCGCCTTCGGTACGGAGCATGACCTCATAACCGCTCTCATCCAGAAGCTTGCTGAAAAGCTCCGAAATGGGCATCTCCTGATGGAAGGCGGTAAACCGCTCCACCAGATCCAGCAGCATTTTTGCCTTCGTGTTCTTGAAAATATCGTCCTCAACCGTCCGCTCCAGCGCGGTATACAGCGAGCACCCGTTCTTTGAGGAATACTCCTGCAAAAACCGCATCCGCCGCTCGCCCAGGTTCCGCTTTGGCGAGTTCGCGACGCGCATGAAAGACAGGTCGTCCCGGAAGGCGATGAGCCGCAGGTAACTCAGGGCGTCCTTGATCTCCATGCGACCGTAGAACTGGACGCCGCTGAATATCGTATAGGGCAGCTCCTCTTTTAAGAATACCTCTTCCAGCGTGCGGGAGACAAAATGTGCCCGGTACAGGATCGTGATATCACAGAGCCTTATGCCCCGGTCCGTCAGCTCCTTGATCTTAAAGGCGATCCAGCGGGCCTCCGCTTCCGCCGTTTTGGCGTGGTGGTACATAACAGTGTCGCCGTCGGGGAGGGTGGGCAGGAGGTCTTTCTTCATCCGGATTTTATTGCTGTCAATGAGGGAATTGGCGGCTGATAAAATCTGCGGCGTGGAGCGGTAGTTTTTCATCATCATGATGGTTTTGACATCGGGGAATTCCTTGTCGAAATCCAGCAGGTATCGGACGCTGGCGCCGCGCCAGGTGTAGATCGTCTGATCCGGGTCGCCCACGATGAAGAGATTTTTGTGGTAATCACACAGCACCTTCATAAGCCGATACTGCAGCTCGTCGATATCCTGGAACTCGTCAATCATGATATACTCGAGCCGCCGCTGCCATTTGAGCCGTATCCCGCCGTCGATCTGGAAGATATGCAGCACATATTTGATCAGATCGTTGTAGTCGAGCCCGAAGCACTTTTTCTCCTGGTAGAGATAGCCCCAGAAGATGATGTCCTCCGGCATGTCGGTGTCCAGATACTTCTGATGCAGCGCGTCCAGCGGCATGGCGATCATGTGCTGGTAATACTCCGGTTCCTTGAAGACCTTGCGAATCTCGATCATGCCCCTTGCATTTGAAAAGGTCATGTCCCGGAGGGTGAGCCCCCGCTCTTCGTAGATGATTTTCAGCATCGAATCGATATCCGCGTTGTCCAGGACAAGAAAGCTCTTCGGATACTGGACGGCGTTGATGTCCTCCTGGAGGACGGATACGCAGAAGCCGTGAAAGGTGGAGATATAGCCCGTGTCATTGTCGCCCGTCAGCCGTCGGATGCGGCTTTTCATCTCATTGGCGGATTTATTGGTGAAAGTGACGCAGAGGATATTAGACGGCAGGATGCCGATCTCGTTCACCAGATACGCAAACCGGTGGGACAGCGCCCGAGTCTTGCCGGACCCCGCCCCCGCGATGATCCTGTAAAACCCCTCCGTCGCCGTCACGGCTTGCCGTTGTTCCGTATTGAGGCCATCCAGCATGTTGTCCATTTTGTCACCGCCCCCAGATAAGCTCGAATTTTTTATATACCATTATACCATCGCCGCAATTCTAATCATAGATGTGTTTATCAAACCACAATGAGGTGTTGAAAAATGGGGAACAAGGGAATATAATCCAATATAGAATCAAAACCTCAGGGGATTGTGAAGAAAGCTCGCGTTCATCGACAATAATACCCGCGTTGAAGTCACTGTTGAAGCCGATGAGGATAAATATATGAAAACCGTCGATTTACCGGCCTAAGAGACTTGGATTGATATGTGGAGGTAACCCATGGACATCGAAATCCGCAGACTGACGCCGGAGCTTGCAGAGGCTTATGCGCATTTTTTTGATGTCACACCGCATGACGTCAATATAGATGAACGCAAATGTTATTGTGTGACCTGGCGCAGCGACAATTCCTATGACGACGGGAACCATTGGTATCCAACCCGCGAGGAAAGAAGGTCCCATGCCATTCAATTTGTCAGAACCGGGAGCCTGCAGGGCTATCTGGCTTATCACGGCGGTGAAATTGTGGGGTGGTGCAACGCCAACGCGGATTGCCGGCTCTGTGTCGACTATCTGCGTTCGTTTTGGCCGATAGAGGAGTACCGTGCGGACATCAAGGTGAAATCCGTGTTTTGCTTTGTGATCGCGCCGGAGTTGCAGAGAAAGGGCATTGCCACCCGGTTGTTAGAGCGTGTATGCAAAGACGCGGCAGACGATGGTTTTGATTTTGTCGAAGCCTATGTCAACAGGGAATTCGTCTACACAGACCATGATTTCAGGGGCCCTCTGGCAATGTATAAAAAATGCGGTTTTACCGAATACGCCGAACGAGAGGGCAGGGTGGTTGTGCGAAAGGCGTTGAAGTAATCAGATGATGTGCAACGAAAGCAGGGAGGAAATCAAATGAACAACTACGAATACGCAGACAAGATTATGACCGAACGCTTTGGGCATGACTGCCTTATTTCGGTCGCAACAGTAGACGGCGGTCGCCCTAACGTCCGCACTGTGGACGGCTATTATGAGGACGGCGCGTTCTATGTTGTCACGTACACCCTTTCAAGTAAAATGAAGCAGATTTCCGCCAATCCCGAAGTCGCTGTCTGCGGCGATTGGTTTACCG
The DNA here is from genome assembly GCA_012718935.1 of Clostridiales bacterium. GTDB lineage: Bacteria > Bacillota > Clostridia > Oscillospirales > Oscillospiraceae > Sporobacter. Next base: position 16,637 of record JAAYBH010000408.1, on the reverse strand, counting down.
CTCACGGGATCGGAGAAAATCTTGGATGGATTCGCGATGAAAACAACGCCGTCATTATGGCGAAGCTGCGTGAGGCTTTCGCCGCCTGGTACACCGGCGGCCATGTGGACGAGAGCGACCCAAACACATGCCTCTTGCGCATACGTCTCACGGACGGCGTGCTGACGGACCATGAAAAGAAGTATGGACCATGGCAGTATCAGGTGGATTTTGCAAACAGGACGGCATAAAAGTTTTGTATGCAGTAGGTGTGCCCTTGACTATGTGAACGGCAATAACATTCAAGGGTATCTGGCTTATCACAGCGGTAGGGCTGTCGGTTGGTGCAACGCCAATACGAAAGCCGATTGCTTGAAATGCGTCAGCTGGCGGAAGTTCATGGATTATGTGCCTCTGGAAGACCCTGATGCGGGCATAAGGGTGAAATCAATATTCTGTTTCGTGATTGCGCCGGAAATGCAAAGAAAAGGCATTGCAACGCTGCTTCTGGAACGAGTCTGTCAGGATGCGGCCGATGAGGGTTTTGACTTTGTGGAGGTATACCCGCATAAAGCATCGAGCTGGCAGTCGTCGGATTATGGCGGACATTATGAGATGTATAGGAAAGGCGGGTTTTATGTGTCTTCAGAAGCTGAAAAAGGCCTTGTTATGAGAAAGCGCTTAAAGCCGGAGGCTTTATGACCATCAAACCACAAAAAGCTTTTGAAAAAATATCACAACGCATCATCGAAAGGTTGGTTGAGATGGGAAGTGCCATATATATCAAGCGAAAAGAGAAGCGCCGCGGCGCCGTTATTGTGGCGATTCTAGCGGTGATCGCTGTTTTGTTAACGGTTTTTTTGATAGGCCGCTATAACAAAACCCATTTCACCGTGGAAAAATGGAACGCTTCTGCGTGGAACGACAGGCAGCTTTTGATCAGGAGCTTTCTGCGCCAGCATGATCTGTCACGGATGACGAGAAGCGATATCGTCGCGTTACTGGGTGATGAGCCGGATTTTTATAACGACTGGCCGATTCCCAACAGGACGCCGGACAATCTGGTCTATGACTTCGGTGCCCGGATATATTTTTTTGGCAATATCAAGAAGTATGATACCAGCAACATCACGCTTGTTATAGAATTTGACAATATCGGCCGGGTGACGGGTTACGAGCTGAAAACTTATAGCCAGTAGGGCTGTGTACGATGCCGCAACCAAAAGCCGCAACCAAAAACACATTAACGCATTGCAAGGCATGCACGGCAATGATATAATTAATCAAACTGAACAATACCCGACAGAAGAAAGGAACAGGCTTATGCACTCCAAATACGAGCACGTATTCAACCCCATTAAAATAAGGGGCATTGACTTTAAAAACCGCGTCACGCTGGCGCCTCCGTCTCCCAACGTCGCCTCGCATCACGGCGAGATGACACGGGATTTTGTGGACTGGATGCGGCCTTTTGCCCGCGGCGGCACATCGATCCTCTATGTGGGCAATGCCACAGTCGACAAGAACGAATGCCACGACGAGGAAACCCAGATCGACCTGGGCACGGACAGGTGCGTTCTGCCCCTTTCCTGGTACGCGGAAATGGCCGCTCAGTATAACTGCCATGCGTCCTTTGAAGTCAACCACAACGGCAAGGATACGGCCTTTGAGACCGTAGGCCACGCGCCCTACAGCGCCTCTGCCATCATCACCTCCTCCGAGATCAGCAGGGCCAAGAAGCTGGGCCGTGCGCCGATTCCGTCCATCGAAATGACCCATGAGAAGATCGCCGAGACGGTGGACAAATTCGCCATGGCGTGCTCCCGCATGCAGCAGGCAGGGATGGACATCGCCCTCATCCACGGCGGCCACGGCAATCTGATCAGCCAGTTTATGAGCCCCCTGTACAATAAGCGCCAGGACGAGTACGGCGGAACGACGGAAAAGCGCGCCCGCTTCGCCATTGAGGTGTGCGACGCCATCCGCAAGAAGGTCGGTCAGAATTTTGTCATCGAGTTCCGCATCTCCGCCGACGAGATCGCCCCCGAGGGCATGCATTTCGACGAGACCCTGAAGATGATCGAGTACCTGCAGGACCACATCGACATTCTTCACGTTTCCGCCGGCCTGCACAGCGACTTCGATTTCAAATATTACCGCAACTGGTGCCAGAACTTCCTAATGCCCAGGGGCTTTAACGTCCATTACGCAAGAGACGTCAAGAAGGCTTTCCCGAATCTGCTTGTCACCACCGTCGGCTCCATTACCAGCCTCGACATCGGCGAAGAAATTTTAGCCAACGGCTGGGCCGATTTCGTGGCTATGTGCCGTCCGCTGATGGCGGACCCGGAGATGCCCAGAAAGTACGCCCAGAATCGCCCTGAGGACCGCAGGCCCTGTCTCCGGTGCGACGCCTGCGCCCGCTTCTTCCCGCCGCGGCCTTTAAACTGCGCCGTCAACCCCTGGTCCGGCGTGTTCTCCGAAATCAAGGACGGCATCATCCCGAAGGCGCCCGTCAGGAAAAAGGTCGCCGTCGTCGGCGGCGGGCCGGCCGGCCTCTATGCCATGATGGCTCTCTGCGACCGCGGCCATGACGTGACGCTCTATGAAAAAACGAATCAACTGGGCGGCCTTGTGGTGCCGGCAGCCGTAGCGCCCTTTAAGATCGACTGTCAGGATTACCTGAAGTGGCTTCTGCGCGAGGTAAATAAATACCCGGCGAAAATCCTCATGAACACGGAAGCGACGAAGGAAGTCCTCGACAAGGAAGCCTACGACGCCATCATTCTGGCCGTTGGCTCCAAGCCCATTATCCCGTCGAAAATTCCCGGCATTGACAAGCCCCACGTCCACTGGGCGCCGGATGCCGAGATGGGCAAAGCGCCGGTCGGCGAAAAAATCGTCATCGTGGGCGGCGGCGCCGTCGGCCTGGAGGCGGCCATCGACTTCAAGCAGCTGGGCAAGGATGTCACGGTGGTTGAGATGCTCGACAGCGAGAAGCATCATATGGCGCTGCGGGCCAGCTCCAAACACGCGGGCGACGAGATGCTGGCTATCGCCGATGAGCTGAAAATCCCGCTGCACCTGAACAACCGGCTCGAAGAGGTCCGGGACGACAAGGTGATCTGCAAGGATATGGTCACAGGAGAACTGAAGGAATATCCGTGTGACACCGTCCTCCTGGCGCTGGGCATGACGCCGCTCCACGATGTGGTCGCGGAGCTCCGCCGCTGCGCGCCGGAGACTGAAGTGTTCATCGTGGGCGACGCGCTGAATGTTGGCAATATCTCCACGGCTACAAACGGTGGCTTCCAGGCGGCGATACACATCTAAAAACGGCAGAACACGAAGCTGTCCCAGCCGGTCTCAACACACCGGCGGGACAGCTTTTTTGCATAACTCGCAGGGGCCCCCGCCGCCGCACCCGGACAAACGCCGTAGGGGCAGACCTTGTGACTGCCCTCCCCCGGTTACACTGCGTACCCGATAAAGGGCGGACAATAGACTCGCTGCGCGAGTCTATTGTCCGCTCCTACGACCATTGACCATTCCTGTCACGCGTAACGCGGCACGGGAGAGGCGGGAGCCTTTCTGGCTTGACGGGTTCCGGGGCGCCAACGGGAACGGTGAACTGCATGATTTGGCCGGTGGTCTCAGGGTCGGATGCGTCGTTACCCGGGAAGGGTGATCTGGCGTCGTTTGTCAGTATGATTTGCGCTGCCGGCTCAATACCTGAAAAGTCAATGAGGATGTCGGCGGATTCACCAGGCGCCAGGCGCAGGGACTCCGCCGTCCTGGGCTCGTGCAGGAAACCGTTATCCGCACCAATTTGAGTAAAGGCCATGCCGTTTGACATACGCAGATTGTAGACCCGGGCGCCGGAGCCGTTGAGCAGGCGGAATCTGTATTGGCGTCTTTCAACGTTAAGGTTCGGCCATACCTTTCCGTTGACCGTGATACTGTCGCCGAGGAAAGCGGTGTTCTTTCTAAAAGGCTTCTCTCCGACGCGCGCAAATACCAGCGACCCATCCTTCTTGAATGACCGGTCCTGTATCATCAGCGGTATCTCATATCGGCCTCTTGGCAAAATACCGTCCCGCTGCCAGCCGAACTCAACCCCGCTTCGCAGCAGGTAAAACCCAGCGAGACCGGCGTATATATTTGCCCGTGAGAAACCTCTGGTATTGTCATGGTACCACAGCGCCGCGGCATCCTGAGTGTTGGGATAGGTGCAAAAAGGCATGCCATATGCCGGCCCCGTCCTGCCGTCAGAAGTAATCCAGGCGTCGGGGTTGCCGTTGAGAGCCTGTGAGATTCTGGCGCCGTGGAGATGTGTTACGGCCGGCACACTGCCCTCATGAGCGTTTTCTTGATGATAGGCCGGGTCGGCAGTCATCAGGTGCGGGCCGTCCAGCTTGTTGGTCCACCTGATTCTGACCGGCATATTCCGGACGGCTTCAAAAGTAGCGCCGGGAGTGCTTTTATCATATCGAAACAGGTATGTTTCCTCATCCATAACATTTCCGCCGTAACCCCAGACGGTTGTCTCCGGGAAGCCCTCCGGCAGAATCTGCTGCTTGAACTGAATGATGTCAATGGCATATACGTACTCGTCATCCACGCAGCTGACAGGGTGGCAGACAGGCGGCTTGACAAGCTGATTGACAAACTTCGGTATGAATGTGGGGTCCAACAGCTCTGCCGACACAGGGGGTTGAGTGAGGCCGATGGGTGTGACATCGGGTATTGTTTCTGCCGTATGCCCGGCCGCCGGTGACTCCGGATTTTCCGGCTGAACGGCTGACGCGGCTACCGGCGCTCCTGCTGTCGGTTCTCCGGCATTGGAGACCGGCGCGGGTTCCGGCAGCGCCCCGGGCCCTGTTTGAAACGGCATTGCGCTGTTTGCTGAATCGGGCGCAAAATTAAAGTCCCGTATCTCAGGAGTGTCAAAGCGCTGCACATATTGTTTTTCCTCTTCTGAAAGAGCTTGACTCATAAAAAAGACCTCCAAACATGCGATACTATACACTATGAAAAACAGCGTTTGGAGGTGACGCATCAATTTATCATTTCCCGCCGTATTTAACCTCGGGTATTTTATGCACTGTTATTCAAACGGGAACCGGTGCGCTAATCCGAGGCTGTCCCGTACGGCGAGAAGCTCCTTTTGAACCGCCGGACCGACAGGCACGCCCTTATCCTTTCGCTCAAGCCAGGTGAGATATTCCTTTTCGCCGGCTGTATAAATCCGATCTTCCCCGGGCGCCAGGGCAGACGCCCGCAATGCTCTGAGTATATCTCCGGCGGTTTTTTTAAAACTCGCTGTGCCTAAAAAGGCCTCCGTATCAATGGCGATAAAGAAATGACCGAGGCGATACGGTACTTTTTCGCCGTGATCGCCGATTCCTGTCAGCATTTTCATGTAGCTTCCAGCCTGCAGGGCGGCGGACAGTATCTCGACGACAGCCGCGTACCCGTAGCCTTTGTATCCGCCGAGCTCCTCTCCGATGCCGCCCAGGGGCGCCAGGGCAGCCTCTCCGGTGACGAGATCCTCCAGGATTTTTTCGCTGTCGGTCATCGCCTTGCCGTCGTGCCCCACGACCATCCCGGCGGGCGTCGGCTTCCCCTCGCGGGCGAAATACTCGATCTTTCCCCGCTGGGTGATGGAGGTTGCGCAGTCAAGGATGAAAGGGAAGTCCTCGTCGGTGGGCAGTCCGAAGGTCAGGGGATTCGTCCCAAGCATATTCTCAACGCCGAACGTGGGGGCGATGGACGGGCGCGCGTTCGTGCCGGTGATGCCGATCATGTTTTCTTTGACCGCCATGGATGCGTAATAGCCCGCAATACCGTAATGGGTGGAATTCCTGGCGGCCACCATGCCCATTCCGTATTTCCTTGCTTTCTCAACGGCCATACGCATCGCTTTATAGCCGACGACCATGCCCATTCCGTCATGACCGTCGACGACGGCCGTCGTCGGCGTTTCCTTCAGGATTTCAAATTCGGTAACGGGTTTCTGGATACCGGCGTTCAGCCGGTCGATATAAATCGGCTTAAAACGATTGCACCCGTGGCTTTCAATGCCCCTTTTATCGCTCTCCATCAGAACGTCGGCACATATTACAGCGTCGGCTCGGGGCACGCCTGTTTTGATGAAAGCTTCTGTCATAAAGTCCCCAATGAGCGCCCACGGCAGATACACTTTGTTTTCCATATTTTCTCCCGTTCCGTGTGTTTGATATTTGTTCACATTATAACGACGCGCACAGGAGAAATCAACCAATCGGTTCTCCCGGTACTTGACAGAAATAATTTGCGCGGTCCCGATTCATCTGTTATGATGGGTTGGACATATCTTTTTTGGACCGGGAGTGTAAAATATGGCAGAACAGACAGCTCAGACAAATACCGTGTGTGATACATCCGGCAGCGCTTTTCCCGTTGTTGAAATGCGCGGTATAAAAAAGGCCTTCGGCGCGGTGCGGGCCGTCGTCCATGCCGACCTGGCGCTGAAAAGGGGCGAGATCCATGCGCTTGTCGGCAGCAACGGCTCCGGCAAAACGACCCTGGTCAGCATACTGTCGGGCGCAATTAAAGCAAACGCGGGCGAAATATTCATGGACGGCAGCAAGGTCGAGATCAGCGACCCCAAATCCGCGATCGATATGGGTATACAAAGCATCTACCAGAATCTGAACCTCTTTGAGAACCTGGATGTGACAATGAATCTTTTCGCGGGCAGGGTGATTCTCAAGCCGCCGCCGTTTTCCTGGTTCGGTATGGTGGATTACAAGCAGATGCGGGCTCAGGCCATCAAAGAGTTTCAGCGCCTTAAGATCGATATGCAGGACATCGACGCGCGTGTCATGTTCCTGTCCGGCGGACAGCGCCAGAGCATCGCCTGCGCCCGGGCCATGATGGGATCAACGCCAAAGGTGCTGATTATGGACGAGCCCACAGCCGCCCTCGGCGTCGGGGAATCGAAGGAAGTCTACAGGCTGATGAAGACCTGCCGCGACGAGGGCGCCGCCATCATTCTCATCAGCCATGATATGGTGGAGGTCATGGAGGTCTCCGACAGAATTACCGTCATGCGCCTTGGTGAGACGATCAAACACCTCAAAACCAGCGAGACCGACGGCCGGGAGATCGTCGGCCTCATCACGGGTGCCGTTGATCCGCGGGAAGCTGCGGGGTGCAGTTAAATGAGAAACAGAGTGGTTGCCGCAATTATTGCTTTGTCGCTTCTGACTATATGCTTGTGCGGATGCTCAGATACGTCTCAATACGTCACCGCCGAGCAATGGGTTGGTGAGTACGCTTTTTTTGAATCCGCTTCCGCTTTTAAAAACATGAGATACCAATTTTCAATAATTGAGGAAGCGGGAGAGCATACCGCCCACTGCTACATATTCGGTTACAAGACATTGAATGAATTCCGGGCATCTGTAGCCTTCGGCAGAGATTCCGTTGACTTTATCTTTGATGAATACGTCGATATGAATCTGTCTGAGCCGTTTAAAAAAGGCGACACGTTATTGTCTCTTAAAATCGAAAAGGACAAGCTTCTGACGAATTGGGGCGTTGTCAAACCAATGGTAAAGGAGAACAGTACGGCAAGGGAATGCTTCTATAGCGTCTCGAGCCAGTACGGCGGCGAGCTTGATATCTGGAATAAGGAGTCGCCGCTGCTGGGAGGTATGTTCCTTATCGATGAGTCGGAGAAGGGCGGCAAGGGTTTTTTATATCTGGGCATGCCACGGGACACGCTCATATCAGCTCTGGATGAAAACGGTATCCGCTATAATATGACGGACATTGAGACGGAAGCAGCCGGCAGCTACGCCGTTGTGTTCTATTTGTTTGATAACTGCATCAGCATTCATCTTTCACAGGATAAGTTGGACAGCATCGATATTATCGGCTCCATTCCGCTGGAGACGACTGAGTCGCAGGCCGGCTTGAAGCTGGGTGACACCTTTGACAGAATGGTTGCCCTTTATGGCAATGACTATACCGAGACCGATCTTGCCGAGGTTGCCGATGTTGTCACAGGAACGCATTACAAGTACGATTTGGGAGAACACCATTTGGAAATCTGGTTCGAGACCGATACCGTTTCAGCCTGGGGGATATCGGCATAATAACTCAAAATCAAAGGGCGTGCCGCTTGTGCGGCACGCCCTCGATTTCGCTATCTGTTATGATGCCTACCTGGCGACATCCCAGACGTAATTGTCGCCGGTATTCTTTAGTTTATAGAATCTCAGCATGGATACGATCGCCTGCTCAACAGAATAATTAGCTGTCGGCGAGAAGTTGCCGTTGCCCGTGCTTGACATGACCCCGAGCATATATGCGTTATCTACAGCGGTCTTTGCCCAGGCGGCGATTGACCAGCCGTCGGCATAATTGGGAGCGCCGAGTTCCTTGAGCATCGCACACTTCAGATATGTAGCCAGGTTATTCATGAGGACAGCAGCTTCCTGACGGGTGATCAAATCATTCGGCGCAAATGTCGTCGGGGTTTTGCCGCCGATGATCCCGAGCTGATTGAGAGTGTACACCACATCGCTGGTTGTGTCCGTAAACGGCATCGGTTTCTCCTCGGTCGGCGTTTGGAGCTCGGCCTTCATAACTGTTTTGCAGAGCTCAAATGCGAGTGTGCAGAAATCGTTCCGCGTGATACTATTCGTCCAGTTCTTCTGCATGCTAAACGGGACAAGATTTCTGTCAACCGCCAGATAGACGTCTTTGATCGCCCAGCCGGACGGCGCCGTGCCCATCAGCTGCCGGATAACGACGGAGATTTCCGTATTGTCAAGATATGCGCCTCGTACGGGATCCTTCAGATCGGCAACAGTGTTGAAGGATGTTGCACCGGCGCCCTTGGCGAAGAAGGGGACAAGCTGGTTGGAATGCCAGTACATACCGGCGTATTTTTTATCCATCGTATTGGTGTTCCAGGTCATCGTCGGCATAACGCCTTTACCGTTATTGATAACATTATTCAAGGCGCCTGGGGTGCCGGTGAGATAACCTGTCTCATGGTCGGACGTGACGACGAGAAGCGTATCATTCCAGCTGCTGTTCTTCTCAACCCATGCGCAGACGGCGTCGACGGTATCAAAGAATTCCGCCATTTCTTCTATCAGACGTCCGCTCTGGCCGAAATGTCCGCACCAGTCGGTCGCGCCGGCTTCAATCATCAGGAAGAAGCCGTTTTTGTTGTTGTCCAGAACATTCAGCGCGCCCTTAGCCATCGTCACCAGATTAGGGACATCGGTGAGGAACGGTTCAACGAAAGCGTCCTTGGTGTCAAATGGATTACCCCTGTATTCCTGAGTTGTCTGGGGAACCTTTGCGATGCCGAAGACTCTGTCCGGCGTCGCGCCTGCTTGGAGAGCCTCAAAGTCGGCTTTTTCCTGAATATATGTCCAGGGATCCGCCGTGCCGTCGCCGTTGGAATCTGAGAAGGGCAGCGTGCCGTCTTTGATGCCCGTCCAGGTGTCAACGGAGCAGTATGTGTAAAGCGGTGTGTCTACCAATTCGCCGTTGTCGTTATAAAGAGGATGGCCGGCGCCCATTACAACCTCAAGAGTGCTGTTGTACTGCTCTTTTCCGATGAGGTCATAATTATTGCGGCTGGCGTTGTGTGCCGAGAAGCCCGCCGGCGTGGCGTGGGCAAACGGAACGTTGGTGACGACGCCTGTTGATTTTCCGAGAGCTTCGAAATCCTCAAGTATATGCTTGACCGGCGCACCCGCCTGATTCGCGCCGACACCTGCGTCATTTGTTTTAACGCCGGTGGACATAGCGGTGGCGGCGGAAGCCGAGTCCGTCGCGCCAAACATGAACCGGAGCGGATCGTTCCACATACCGACGTCGTATACGCTTTCAATGTCGTCTGTTATGACATTGGACTGGCCGTGGGAGTATGTACTCATCGCCAGCTTGACGGGAAACTTTTCCTGTGTGGACGCACCGGCCTTGCCGTTCAGGTAATAGTTGGCGGCCAGGTACTGATTGTAGCTGACACCGTCGGAAACAATCACGATGACATTTTTAGGTGTGGCCGCTGCCGAGCCGGGGATAACGAGTCCTGCGACCATCACGAGGATGAGAATTGCTGCTGTCAGGATCTTACCAATTTTTTTCACTGAGTATTCCCCTTTCGAATTCATATGGTTGAGATTGAAATTATTAACCCAAATAGATTCCCTCACTAAAATCATTAACCACCATCTTCCTGTATCCTCATCAGAAAAAGAAGCTCATTCGGACCATTCCCGTGCGGAGTCTGATTCGGTATACTTAATAATATCACCGGCAGAAATCCAGAGTAACGTTCCGGCAGCATTGATTTTATTGCTGTAAGCCATACTCCGGGCACAGTTGCTGCTTGTGTTTGTCGGATTTTTATAATATACTGACCCTGTTATCCACAATTTCACTATTTTGTCTGTATCACCCCTTTTTATATGCAGAGGAGATGAAGCGATGAAGCTGAATTCGGGAATTATCGCGTATTCGCTTCCGGTTCCCCCAAAGCACATTTGCGGGCAGCCGGATCATAATCTGATCTTCAGCGATGTCCGTTTTTTCCGGGATGAAAAAGGCTATTATGATGAGGATATATTGTATTTTTCCGATTGGGACAGGCTGAAAAACTGCAGGCACGCCGCGCCCGCCTATTTGTTCTGTGTCGGCGGCGGCTCGGAGGCTGCGGATTACTTCAAACGCAACAGCATGACCGGTATCATCACCGAGGACGAGGACCTGCTCAATATGTTCAGCATGATTCAGAGCATTTTTCTCAGATTCAATCAGCTGGAGAACAATCTGATGACAGCGCTGAACAGCAAAGCGCCGACAAGGGATATCCTGAGCTGCTGCGCCGAATTTTTCCAGAACCAGGCCATTCTATACGACTCGGAGCGCAATCTGATAGATTACGGTGAGCATTATCTCCCGGACGCGGATGACGTCCACTGGAAGGAAGTCCTCGAAACAAGAAAAAGACCGAAAAAAATGTATGCGGAAGTCAGAAAAACCGGCAATTATCTGGATGCAGTCAGAACGCCGAATTCCGACTTTTTGGATCTGGGGTCCGGTTTCCCAAAAATTATGACATACTCTTTTTTCGATAACGGAAAGCGCTTGGCGACGCTGACAATTGTGGAAACAAACAAGCCCCTGTCGTTATTCCAGCTGAAGCTGCTGGATAATGTCGCCGGGCTTCTCTCCCCGAGCCTGTTTCATATTTATTCCGCATCGGACGGGGTACTGGAAAGCCTGCGCTCCGTTTTGACGGCCATTACCAATAAAGAAAATGTCGATCCGCTCGTCGTCGCCAGATGCGTTGGTTCGGCAGGCTGGAATATGGATGACGATTACCTTCTCATTCTGATCAGATTGCCGGAAGCAGCCAGGAATTCCGATACGCTGACGCGTTACAGGCATATTTATGAGAGGATTTTTACAGAATGTATTTCTTTCAAATACAAAGACGACCTGGTCGTCGTCGTACATAACGATTCCGCCGAGTCGATGGCGGATTGCTTGGCGAAATTTGAAAAACAGCTGACCCGGCATGACGCCGTATGCGGCCTGAGCTTTCCCTTCAAAGGCATTCTCCAGCTGGGTTCCCAGTACCTCAATGCCGATATTGCCCTGCATCACGGAGACAGCGGCAAGCGGATCAGACCTTTGAGCGAAGCGATAACAGCGCCGATCATCAGCCGGATCGCCGCCGATATTCCGCTTTATCCCCTGTGTCACCGGGAAGCCATCCGCCTGTTCGAGTATGATCAGAAAAACGGCACTGAGCTGCTGTTAACGCTTGAAACGTATCTTATGCAGTACAGAAGCCTGAAAGCGGCAGCTGAGGAGCTGTTTGTCCACCGCAGTACACTGACATACAGGCTTGGCTGTATCGAAAAGATCGCCAAGCTGTCGCTTGACGATCCCGGAGAGAGACTCCATATCCTGTTGTCCTGCATTGTGCTCAGAAGCCTGGGTTCCCGCAGGGAATGAAATAAAAAGAACGCGGCAATCAAGATGCTGTTCATCGAGATGCCGCGTTCCTGCTTTGTTCCGGTATATTTCAGGCACGTTTTCGGGATTATTTCTCCCTGTCCTTCCTTTTAACGACCTCAGGCTGGGGGACGGCCTGCCTGAGGGATGGCGAAGCAGAGCTTTTTGTATCGGATTTCTTCTTTTTCTTTGTCTCTTTCCTTATGTTTTTTTCGCCCATATAAATTACTCCTATATAAAATAGTTCGTTACTATAAGCGACTCGATTCTAACATATAATCAGTAAAATTTCAATGCAAAGAGTGCTGATACGGCGCCGCCTGCCGGCTGTGTCATCTGAAAATTTCTCTGGAGGCGTTGTCAATTTCCTCCATGACGGCGTCATAGACGCCGGGATAAATGCTTGCAGGGTCCCCCATTGTGGTGCAGGGAATGAAATGCTTCGACCCGTATTCACGGCAAACGCGGAAGACCTCGTCGTGAATAGCCTCGCGGGTCCAATCCTCTCTGTCGACCTTGCCGTTGTCAATGCCACCCATGATCGTGAGCCTGTCCCCGTACGTTTTGATAATCCCGGCGATGTTGTTGGTGGACATGCAGCCCTGCCAGACGTCCATGCCCATGTCGATCATAAACGGTACAAGATTCTCACCATAGGAGTCGGAATGATGGACGATGCACCTGACGCCGTGATCCTTGTAATAACCGTAAATTTTCTTGTATGCCGGCAGAATGAATTCTTCAAACATCGCGGGGGATATAAAGGAGGATTTCTGGCTGCCCCAGTCGTCGTGGTGGAACAGGGCGTCGGGTTTGATATATTTGCAGACATCCTCGGCATACCGGAGCTCAAACTCGGTGATCATGTCGTAGATTTCATGCATCTCGTCGGGATTTGTATAAAAGGCGGTGAGGCAGTTGGTGATTTCAAGGAGATAATGACTCTGCTCAAAAACACCCGGTGCGATGAAGGGTGCGACGAAATACTCATTCCGGTCAATGGCCTCCACCTGTCGAATCGTCTCCTCCCACGCCGATGCGGGCATTACCGGATTCGGAGGCGTGACATAATCCCGCCAGTGCTCGATATCCTTGATGACGATGTGTTCCGCGTCGTGGACAGGGAACGGGCCGGGCGCGTTGGAAGGGAAGCTGATGGTGACGCCCCACCTGTTTTTGACGGGCTGCCCGCCCTTGACGACGCGGGCGTCGGTCAAGGTGTAAGGGGTGTACACAAGCGAAAGCGCTTCGTAGCCCTTGACGAAACGGTCGGGCTTCCCGCCCTTCATCGTCTCCGCCATATTTTGTCTTCTTGTAAGCATTTGTTTGGCCTCCTCAGAGCTGTCTGATATGAATTGTGGATATATTATCATATCCCGCGCCGTTTTGACAAATGCATTCAAAAAAGCAATCCCGTGGGACTATCTTTGCCAATTATGCAAAAGCCTTCATCTTCGCTTTTTTAAACTGCTTCTTTTTAATAATGATATAGACAATGACGTAGACCACGACGCTGACGGCAAGCCCCGCCCAGACGTCCAATATGGAATGTTGTTTGATAAACACGGTCGAAAGGTCAATCAGGATCGTCAGGACAATTGAGGCGGCGCATAACCATGGCTTCCGGAGCTTCCCGGAATCAAAGACGGCAAACGTCAACGCCGATGCACCGATCACATGCATACTGGGCAGTACATTCGTATTTGTATCATAGTTGTATAAGGTCTGGACCATGTCGGTGAAAACGCTTGTATTGCGGAACGATCCGGGGCGGAGATTCTGACCGTTGGGGAACACGAAAAAAACCGCAAGACTGATGCTGTAGCCGATGATAATGCACCAGACGTATCTTTTGAAAGCATCCGGATCAAAGAAGAGCAGAAAAATACCTGTACTCCAGATCGCCGGAAACCACAGGATATAAGGGATGACAAACTCCTCGATAAAAGGAATCCTGTCGTCAAGCGGCGTATAGGACACCCAATACTGAGATGTGATTTGATTTTCCGCCAGGTTAAAGATGATAAGGTATACGGGCAGATAAAGAAGCCATAAAGCATGTTTATATTTATGTAATGCTCTTTTCATATGAATCCCGATGTATAATTTTTCCGGTCAGATTGAAATCAGTATAATACATCGCTAAAAAAAAGCAATATAAAAATGGATATTTCTATAGATATTTCTGCATTTAATTGACAACGAAGGGCCGGAAAAATATAGTAAGAATATCAGGCTGTGCCATACCATATTTGAAAGGGCGGATTAGAATGTATTTCAGATCGATCCCCGTCGCAGACATGAAGGGCGCTTACAGCGTATCGGGGAAAAATGTTGTAGTCACCGGGGGCAACCGCGGGATCGGCCGCGGCATCACCCAGGCGTTTGCGGAATCCGGCGCGAATGTCGCCGTTCTCTGCCGGAACCTGGAAAGCGGCAAAAAAGCGGTTTCAGAAATTGAAAAGCACGGCGGCCGGTATACCGCCATCCAGTGCGACGTGGCCGATATCGGGAGCGTGAAGGCCGCGGCGGCAGAAGTATTCAAGTTCTTCGGCACAGTCGATGTGCTTGTGAACAACGCGGGCGTCGCCACGAAGGCGCCGTTCCTCAGCGAGGAGGGCTTAAAGGAATGGCACCGCGTCATCGACACGGATCTCCACGGACCGGCGAACGTAATCCATGAGATCGCGCCGAAAATGGTGGAGGTGGGGAAGGGCGGCGTCATTATCAACATCACCTCCGTCGGCGGGCAGCGCGTCTCGGGCTCTAAAAACCACCACAACGCGCCCTACAACGCTGCAAAGGCGGGCCTCGATATTTTCTCCCGCTATCTCGCCGTCGTCCTCGGCGATCACGGCATTCGCGTCAACTCCATCGCGCCGGGCCCCATCCACTCAGACCTGGACAAGGACCTGCCCCCCAGCTTCCTTGAAACAATCGAAAACGAGCTCCCCTCTCACCGCTTCGGCGAGCCCATCGAGGTCGGCGCCCTGTGCGTCTACATGGCCTCCCCCGCCGGCGCCATGGTCACCGGCGTCAACTGGGCCTTCGACGGCGGCTTGCTGTGCGTTAATTAGTCCGTCATACACAACAAAATCATAAGGTCGCCTGGCTGGCGGCCTTATGATTTTTTCGTACTACCAAAGTAGTGTTGACAAGCACAAACGACTGTGGTAGTATGGAGGTGTGATTATACTATTTCAGTAGTATGGAGGCTGCCGTATGGAGATTAAACTGTTCGATTCCGAGCTGAAGGTTATGGATGTTCTTTGGAAGGAGGGCGATATGACGGCTAAAAAAATATCCGATATTCTCAGGGAGCAGGTCGGCTGGAATATCAACACGACATATACGCTGATCAAAAGGTGCATTGCCAAGGGCGCCATAGAACGGCGGGAGCCGAATTTTATGTGCCATGCCCTGATTGCCAAGGAGCAGGTGCAGGAGCAGGAGACGGCCGAGCTGATTAATAAGGTGTTTGACGGCTCAGCCGATTTGCTTTTCGCCTCTCTTCTGAGCAGGAAGAGCCTGTCACAGGAAGAGATTGAGAGGCTGAAGCAAATCGTCAACGATTTGAAATGAGGCAATGATATGGATATTCTGCAAATGAGTATTTCTGCGGCCGTCCTCATCATTGCCGTTGTCATTCTGCGTGCGCTGACACTGTACAGGCTGCCAAAAAGGACGTTTCTTATTCTTTGGGGCGTCGTGCTCTGCCGGCTGCTGATCCCGTTTTCAATTCCATTCCGTCTCAGCTTTTATACGGGTGTCAACATGCTGCTGAAGAAAGCACCCGCTTTCACGGTGCCTGCAGGGTCTGAAGCCGCCATTCCGGCCGTCCTCCAGGCCACTGCATCGGAACCCGCTGCCGGCGCTGCCGCGGGACTGCCCGCCGGCGGCGGCGCGTCGCCGTCCTTCGCGCCTCTTGTATTGCTATGGTTCGGCGGTATATGCATTTGTGCCTTGTTTTTCACCGTCAGTTATATCAGATACCGCAGAGAATTCAACACCGCATTACCCGTTGAAAACGCCGCTGTCACCGCCTGGCGCCAGGCACATCCCCTGCGCCGGGCTGTTCAGATCAGGCAGAGCGACCGCCTTGATGCGCCGCTGACGTATGGTGTATTCCACCCTGTCGTGCTTGTCCCGAAAACTACGGATTGGAAAGACGGGGAGAGGCTGCGTTATATACTGGCCCACGAGCATGTCCATATCAGGAGGTTCGACACGCTTTTGAAACTCCTGTTCACGGCGGCGCTTTGCGTCCACTGGTTCAATCCGCTTGTCTGGGTCATGTTTCTGCTGGTGAACCGTGATATTGAGCTGGCCTGCGACGAGGCCGTCGTCAAGGAATCCGGCGGCGGTACGAAATCGGATTATGCCATGGCGCTCATCGGACTGGAGGAAAGGAAGAGCCGACTGATGCCCTTGTGCAACAGCTTCAGTAAAAACGCCATTGAGGAGAGGATCAAGGCCGTCATGAAAAGCAAAAAAATCACGATTCCGGCCATTCTCGCCGCCGTTGTGATCGTCGCTGCGGTCACGCTCGTGTTTGCCACATCCAAAGCGACACCCGGCGTTGGCGCCGGAACGCGAACCAACTCAAACGCAGTGGAGCAGGC
>JAAYBH010000407.1 GCA_012718935.1 Clostridiales bacterium | reverse complement strand
GCTCTGGATCAGCGCCCTGGCAGCCAACGTCAGAGTCGGTATCCTGACACTGGTGGGCATGCGGCTCCGCCGCGTCGTACCGGCGAGGATCGTCAACCCCTTGATCAAAGCCGTCAAAGCGGGTCTCAATATTTCAATTAATAAGCTGGAAGCCCACTACTTGGCCGGCGGCAACGTCGACAGGGTCGTGAACTCGCTGATCGCCGCGCAAAGGGCCAACATTGCCCTTGAATTCGAGCGCGCCGCCGCCATTGACCTGGCAGGGCGGGATGTTCTGGAAGCCGTCCAGATGAGCGTCAACCCCAAGGTCATCGAAACACCAATCGTCGCGGCGATCGCAAAGGACGGCATCGAGCTGAAAGCGAAGGCCAAGGTCACTGTCCGCGCCAATATTGACAGGCTGGTGGGCGGCGCCGGCGAGCAGACCGTCATCGCCCGCGTCGGAGAAGGGGTCGTCACCACAATAGGAAGCGCTTCTTCCCATAAGGAGGTTCTGGAGAATCCCGACAGGATATCCAAAACCGTTCTGGACAAAGGGCTTGAGGCCGGCACAGCTTTTGAGATCCTCTCGATCGATATCGCCGATGTGGACGTGGGCAGAAACGTCGGCGCCCAGCTACAGACGGATCAGGCGGAGGCAGACAAACGCATCGCCCAGGCGAAAGCCGAGGAGCGGCGTGCCATGGCCGTTGCCCTGGAACAGGAGATGAAAGCCCATGTCCAGGAGATGCGGGCCAAGGTGGTCGAAGCCGAAGCGGAGGTCCCGAGAGCCATGGCAACAGCGCTCAGGGATGGCAAGCTCGGCGTGATGGATTACTATAATATGCAGAACGTGATTTCGGACACGCATATGAGAAATTCCATCGCCGACGCGGACGATAAAGGAATCCCGACGGCCTGACGGAGGTGTCGCAAATGCTCAAAAAGAAAGACCAGGACATGAAACCCGCGGTGAAGAACAAAACCGTATCGTTCAAGGGTATCAAACTCAACGCCTCGTCGGCGAGGCTCGGGTTCATATACGCTGAGCTGCTGGGGCCGCCCGTATCGAAAAAACGGGGTTTCAGATGACGCTGAAGGTTTTCATTGCCGACGACGACGCCGGTATGAGACTGGTGCTGAGAAATATCATAGAAAGCACCGAGGATATGGAACTTATAGGAGAAGCGGCGGACGGCGGGGAAGCGGTCCGCCGCTGCGTTGAATTAAAACCCGATGTTGTTTTTATCGATGTGGAAATGCCCGGTATAACCGGTGTGGAAGCATCCAAACAGATAAGGGCGCTGCTGCCTGATTGCGCGCTGGTTTTCGTCACCGCCCACAGCGAATATATGCAGGATGCCTTTGAATTTTACGCCTTCGATTATCTCGTCAAGCCTTTTAAGACAGACAGGGTCCGCCAGACCCTCAGGCGGATCCAAAAGGCCAGTTTAAAGGAAAAGGTCCTCCCCGCCCCCGCACTTATGATAAAAAACAGGGACGCCATCAGCTTCGTCCCTATCAAAGATATCATCCTTATCTACATCGAAGGAAGGACAACCTATATTGTCACACCCGACGCATCATACGCCACAAGCGAGTCGCTCAGCGACATCGCCCGCAAGCTCGACGACGCCACATTTTTCCGCTGCCACAGAGCCTATATCGTGAACATCACCGCCGTCACTAAGGTCTATCCCTATGGCCGCTGGACATATCTCGTCAAGCTCAAGGGTACCGATAAGGATGCTTTGATAACCCACGAAAAACTGGAAAAATTGCAGAGCATACTGGGAGTCTGAGAAAAGGCATAATTACTTATTGAAGTTTACATGATATAATAAGCAAAAAACGAAAGGAACCTGGCTCATGGGAACAAATTACCCGCATGTTTTCGAACCGATCCGCATCCGCGG
>JAAYBH010000406.1 GCA_012718935.1 Clostridiales bacterium | reverse complement strand
GGAAATGACGCTTTCCTGTTTCAGCACCGCATCCGGCGTTGATTGGGCGTTGATAAAGCTTCGGCGGGATTTAATGCCCTCAATCAGAGCGGCGGACTCTATCTCGAAATAGCCCTTCGTCAGCTCCAGCAGGGCAAGCAGCGCGTCAAAACGCGAGGAAAGCTGGACGCCGATCTGATTCATGTTATTGTCGGCGGTTTCCTCCATAACCGCCAATTTTCGCCGGACGGAGCTGATCCAGATTGCAAGGATTACGATAACAAGGGCAATAATAATTATCGTCTGCATACAAGACACCTCTTTTTTACCGGATTCCGGGCGGCGGAGAGCAGGTTCCTGCGGCTTTTTCATGCGGGTCCGGACACGCACAAAATTATGCCAAAATATATGGTAAGGCCTCCATTTATTAAATGGAGGCCTCAGCTTGTCGAAAAAGTCCAGCAAAAGTTGGGCTTTTTCGCATATTTGCGGTAAAATATAAATGGTGATGAACAATGCTGACACGCGGCAAAATGGACCGGGGCGTAGTGGAAATCGTAGACACAGAGAGCCTGGTCCCGAGTGAGCATCTACTCCGGAAGATAGACAGAGCGGTAAACTGGGAACGGCTTTATGATATGGTAGAAGAACTGTATTGTGAAGACAACGGACGCCCCGGGATTGATCCGATCGTACTGTTCAAAATGGTATTGATTCAGCATCTGTATGGGCTTTCTTCGCTGCGGCGGACAGCTGAAGAGGTCAGATTAAACGTGGCATACCGTTGGTTTCTTGGATATACACTGAATGATGAAACACCGCACTTTTCAACGATCAGCTACAATTTCCGGCATCGATTTACGAACGAAACCATAGAGAAGATATTTGCCTGGATACTTGAAGAAGCCGCTGGGGCAGGCTGCCTCTCGCCGGAAGCCGTTTTCATCGATGGAACACATATCAAGGCAAGCGCCAATATCCATAACAAGATCAAGATGGCTGTACCCACGGCTGCCGTACGTTATCACGAAGAATTGATGGCAGAAATAAATGCCGATCGAGAAGTCCATGGGAAAGCACCGTTTGACGATGATGATAAAGAGCCCCCGAAACCGACGAAGAAGCGGGATAATACGTCAAAGAAAAAGCTGGCTCGACGGAAGAAAACTGCGAAGGAAAGAGAAGTTACCTGTTCTACCACGGATCCTGATAGCGGCCTGTTTCATAAGGGAGAACATAAACGGTGCTTCGCTTATGAGGCCCATACTGCCTGTGACAAGCACGGATTTGTCCTGGAGACAGTCGTAACGGCAGGAAATGTACATGACAGCGTGGCATTCGACGATGTATACGACAGGTTGACTGAGGCTTTTCCCGAGGTGGAAACCGTGGTAGCGGACAGCGCGTACAAGACACCTCATATCTGCAAGAAAGTTTTTGATGATGGCAGAGTTCTTTCCACCGCTTACAAGCGGCCTCAGACGAAAAAAGGCGGGCATGAATGGTGGAAGTATGTCTATGACGAGTACAATGATATCATCATTTGCCCGGAGTACCAGACGCTGCACTACGCGACCACGAACCGGGAAGGTTATCGGGAATACAAGAGCCGAAGCAACATCTGCGAGAAATGTCCAACCCGGCATCTTTGTACGGATTCCAAGAGCTTTGAAAAAACGGTGACGCGACATGTCTGGCAGGACTACGTGGAACTGGCTGAGGATGCGCGGTATACACCAAAATACCAAGAGCTGTATGCACGCCGCAAAGAGACGATCGAACGGGTCTTTGCAGATGCAAAAGAAAAACACGCGATGCGTTATACGCACTACCGAGGCTTGACCCAGGTTACGAATTGGGTGAAGCTTAAGTTTGCATCCATGAATCTGAAAAAATTGGCTAATTGGAAGTGGAGGACTTCCTTTTATCATTTCATTTTGCTAGTAACCAGCTGCAAAACACAGAGAACCCGGCATACGCTCACGCGTAACCGGGTTCTTCGACAAGCTGAAGAGAAGCCTGAAAGGCTTCTCTTTTTTTGCCGTAAAATCGAGCGGCATAAACGGTCGGCTTACTGCGGATACTAAGGATTTGAGGTGATAAGAATGAGGAAATATCATGACATGTATGAACTGTTTCGGTACGACCGGCAGGCAAAGGCGTTTTATGATAAGCTCCCCGATTATGTCCGCGATCAGATTGCCACACGGGCCGGCGGCGTGCATTCCATGGAGAGCCTTCGGGACTATGCGGAAAACCTGCTGCGCTGGGACGAGTGATGCCTTAAGCGGTTATACCCGAACGGGCTTCCAGGTTCTCCTGCGCGTTCGCGTTATTATAAATTTGCTCGAGCCGGTTGACAGAAAGG
>JAAYBH010000405.1 GCA_012718935.1 Clostridiales bacterium | reverse complement strand
CCAGGAGAGCCAAATACAGTACCATTGCTGTCCACAAAGAGGATGATCGGCCCAAGTATCTCGTCATCTGAGGTGTTAAAGGTGACCTCATAGAGTTTGCCGTTTACATCGTACTCGGTGAACAGGGGCATTCCCGTAAAACGCGAGGCGTCGATCTCGTTTAATTCCGGTGAGGCAAAATTCCATATGGTATCGAAATCCGTTCCCTGACGGACAAAGACCTGCGCGGCACGGACGACCGCCGCTTCAGCGAGATTTGAAGCGCCGCTGGCGAAAAGAACGGTATAATCCTCCAGAAAATTCGACGCACCCAGCGGCCCGATAGATACGACGCCGCCCATCGTGCTGAGCAGCGGGACGCTGTTGTCAAGCAGGGCGTTTACCTCATCGGCGAAGGCGGTCATTTCATCCACATCAAGGAGCTTCGTACCGTTGACATCAAACTCGACCATACCCGTCCGAACAGCATTTTCGCGTCCGTTTTCAAGCGTAAAAAGCGTATAGCTGTAGGAGCATTCTCCCTGGAACATCGCAGGATTGTAGCGCAGGAGATAATCTTTCCCGGCCAGCGTGCACAGGAACAGGGAATCCCAGCCGGTATGCGCCGTAGACATTTCCTCGCTCCACAGCTCGGAACCGTTTGCTTTCAGCACGCTCAGCACGTAGAGGTCGTCAGCTTTTTTTGTCACGGTGACGGACTCGCCAGCCCCGTCGCCGTCGGGATCGCCCTGCGCGACGGCCAGGTGCTGCGGCCAGCCAATAACGCCGACTGAGGAGGTTGAATACGTTCCCGCCGCCTGAATCAGAGCGCCGTCGGTATCCGGCGCCCCAATCAGCATCAGGCCGTCGCCCTCGAACAGCACCGCGTTGTAGATGGCTGAGGTAGACCCCGTACCGGACGTTCGGGAAATGGACACGGCGCCCGTATAGACCGCCTCGTCTCCGTTATAAACAATGAAGCTGATTTGGGAGGTCAGCGCAATGGCCGAATCGGTGTCCGATGGTGTCGGCGACCAATAGAGCGCGCTGCCCGCCGGAACGGTGAGCGTTTGGCCCTGCGGATACCCCGTGCCGTCGTGATCGTCAAAGCCGATGAGCTGCCCTCCGGTACATTCCGCTTCGATGCGCGTGTAGTCCAGATTGAAGCGGAACGGGAAAGCCGAAACTCGGGAACTGAGTAACGGCGCGTACTCCCATTCCACGCCCGCGCTGCTTTCCTGTACCAACGAATAGACGCTCCACATACCCACCTTGTCGCCATGATACTCTCCAATCCACAGCTCGCCGTCCATGTTAAACAGATAGTACCTGCTCGAAAGCTCCGTCACCCGAGGATTTTTATAGCTGCCGATATCCGGCGCGTAGCCTGAGAAGAACAGCGTCTGCCAATTCTCTTCGCTTATGGGCTGCCAATCCCAGTCTACCGACGGGGAAACGGCGGTAACATCGCCGGTCTGCCTGTTGATGATCGTAGCGTTGTCTTCGCCAATGAGGTATCGACAGCCGCTGTCGCCGTCTGTAAACGTTGAACTGAGCAGGTTCATGTAAATACAGCTCTGGGAGATATAGGCCGTTACCGAAGACGCCGGCTTCAGTTCATAAATCCGCAATGCTCCGCCCACCCCAAACCAAATCGGCTCGCCGTCAAACCAATAGACACTGTACGCGACATTCTCCGGATCGTCTTCATTATAGTAGGAATACACCGTCATATCGTTGGGACTGTCGTATTCCGGCACGCCATACCCCTGATTCCAACCAAAACTTATCTTTTCAAAACGGCTCATCAAATCGGAACGGCTTATTTGCTCGGAAGTGAAACGCGAGGATTCAAAAAGCGTTTCTCCTTTGTCGTTGACGACGCTGAGAGCATCATCGGCCAGGATGATTTGCATGTAATAGCTTCCTTCAGGCCCGAGAGAGGACAGCATCAGGCTCTGACCAAGCAGTGTCCCGCCGGTATACACGCCGGTTCCCTCCGCCGTGGGTGCCTCCGCCGTGGGGCGGTCTGTGGAAAAGCTGTTCTCATAGATATCGAAGAACTGGCTGATCTCCACGCATTGCTTACGCACGGCTTCATCACTCGCGTCTGTTTGCCAGCCATAGGTCTTATAGGCTTCATACGAGCTTTTTGTTACGGCAGGCAGGTCCAATTCTCTTTCAAGGTAGGCGAAGCCGTCGGCACAATCCTCCAGAATTGCGTCAAAGGCCGCGTCCGTATCCTCGAAAACCGGCATTCCGTAAGCGTTCGTTCCAATTTGATAAGCAGGGTTTCCGGATGTCACAAAAGCGCCGCTCAGTGAACTGACGTCGTATTCGCCCACGACCTTTGCCGGATCTTCGCTTGTTCTTGGATTCGTCAAAAAGCACACCGCCACGACAGCACAGGAAACCAGCGCTGCGATGATGATCCAGAACGCGGGCTTTTTGTAATTCAGCACGTTTTTGATTCTCTGCTTTACACCCACCTCGCCAAAGGCCAATGGGCATGCGGCGATGGAACGGCGGCCAACGCTGCATGAGAGCAGCGCCTTCGAATACGCTTTCCTATCGTCGGCGCTCATCCGCTTTACCACACGCTCGTCACAGGCAAGCTCGATATCCCGGCAGAGCAGGATATACGCAAGCCAGATCAGCGGATTGAACCAGTAAATGACGAGCAGCAGAAAGCCGATGGGCTTGATCCAGTGGTCGCGGCGGCCGATATGCTCGTTTTCATGGGCTACAACAAAGGCCATGCTTTCCTCTTCCATGCCGAAGGGCAGATAGATGCGCGGACGGAAAAAGCCGAGCACGAAGGGGGATGCCGCAGCCCCGCTCTGCCAGAGGTTATCCCTGAGCGGAACGGCTTCGGCTACTTTCCGGCGCAGCCCAGCATAGCTGATCACGCAGTACAAGACCAACATAGCCATACCCGAAGCCCAGACGACAGAGGCAACAGAGGCGACGATCTGCATCGGGTTAACGCCGGCATCCGCCGTCGGCGCGAGGGATTCGGAAATGACAGGATTAACGTATGTGTTGAACGCATAAATGCCGCTGTGTATCTCCGGCGTTTCGGCATACAGGATATCCGGGCTAACTGTCTCCGCGCTGGGGATCAGGCTCAAAAAGCTCTCGGGTGAAAAGGGCAAAACAAGGCGTATCCCCACCAGTGCCCATAAAATCATAAGGATGCTCTTTGGCGCTTTCTTCAGAAGAAACCGTAACGCAATCACAGCGAGGATCAGCCAACTCGCCGTTATGCTCATGTTGAGAAGCCTTACAAATACAGCCTCCATAACTCATTCCTCCTGATGCGCGTCAATCATTTTCTGAATCTGCGCGGCTTCTTCCGGAGAGAGCGAGTTATGTTTCGTAAACGCGGCGATAAAAGCCGGGAGCGACCCGTCGAACGTTTTTTCCACCAGTTCGCTGATCTCCGCGGCCTGGACCTCGTCTTTCGATACAAGTGACGAAACGACTGCGTTCTCGTTTTTCAAAACGCCGCGTTCAGCCAGCCTGCGGATGACTGTGTAAGTCGTTGCCTTTGTCCATCCCAGTTTTTCCTTACAGAGCTTGACGAGCTGTGTGCTGCCCACCGGCTCGTTTTCCCAGAGAATCAGACAAAAACGGTATTCACTTTCAAAAACCTTCGGCGTTTCCATTCGTAAAACCTCCCATTAAGGTTTAATTGATTAAATCATAATATAAGTTTAACGCGTTAAACCTCTCTTGTCAATAATAGTTAATCAGTTCCAGTTCTATATTTGATAGTCGCCTATGTAATAATTGCTTTGTTATGCATTGGGGCGTGTATGATTGAGGTCTATTTGGCAAAAAAAGAAGCAAATATCCGGGTCTTTTTATTCCCGGCATTTTTGCGGTTCTGTCCATAAAAGTTGTCATAGGTAACATTACATGGGCAGTTGCCCCGTGGCAGACAGGGATAGATACTGTAATCTTTGCGCTTATATGCAACATACGGCAACAAGTTTATTCAAAAAAAGCCTAAAATAGTCGCCAACAAAAATAGCAAGCAATGCACAGAGGGACCCACTCCCTCTGTGCGCTTGTTGGTGGCAGTGCCCCCAATCCCCTTTTGAACGCACAATAAATTGTGCGGCTGCGCGTCCTGCGGACGCTTTGAGAGCATGAGCAGTTCAGCGTTGCCCATGCTCTTTTTCTTTTTCCGCCTCGCGCCTGTCGGTGCCGAGCAAACGATCTACATTGGCCTTGACGGTTAGTAGTTCCTTCATCTCGTCGCGGGCCTTGCGATAGT
>JAAYBH010000404.1 GCA_012718935.1 Clostridiales bacterium | reverse complement strand
TTATTGTCTACATCCTGCAGTCCATGGTTTTTACCTATATCCCCATCGGCGGCGTCTATCCGGTTCTGTTGCCGATCGCCGTTGTGGGGATTGCTACCTTTGAGGGCAGCTCCCGCGGGGGTGGATACGGGCTATTGGCAGGTATGTTGTGCGACGTGTCGTTCAACCAGCCGGTGGCCGTCATGACCGTTGTCCTGACGGCTGTCGGAATCGTTATCGGCGTTCTCTCGGAGACGATCATGGCCCGGGGATTCCCCACGTATTTTCTCAGCTGTGCCGCAGTGCTGGTGCTGACCTCCTTTATCTCTATGTTTTCTTTGATTTTCTTTGCCAACGTCGAGTTTTCGGCGCTCATACGGACTGGCGTGCTGCAGGCGTTTTATTCCGTTATTTTCGCACTGCCGATATATCCGGTTGTCCGGGCGCTGGGGCGGAAGGTCGCATCCGAATAAACGGAAAATCCGGTCCTGGAACTGATATGAAAGGGTTTATGCATGCAGAAATTCTATAAACCGACAAGGGTGGCGGTGATCTTTGTCATGATGTCGCTGCTGGCGGCTCTTTATCTGTCCACCTTGTACAAGCTCCAACTCTATGACACCGGCGCCGATGAAAATGCCTGGCTGCCGCGCGGCACCTCGGAACAGCCGGTCACGCTCACAGCAGACCGGGGCGACATTCTTGACAGAAACGGCGTTCCTCTCGTCTCGACGCGCCCCGTCTATAATATCACCCTCTCCCGGGAAACGCTGCTGGAACGGGAGGATTTCAACGACATCCTCTTGAGGCTCATCCATATGGCCATCGACAACGACGTTGAGTATATCGATACGTTTCCGGTGACGATCGGCGCGCCGTTTGCATATCTTTACGACATGACTGATACGCAGAGGGGCAACCTTGAGTTTTATCTGGAGAAGTACAAAAAAACCTTCGGTATTGACGGGGAGATTTCCGCCTCGGACCTCATCATCAAAATGAAAGAGCACTACGGCCTTGACTACACGACAAACATTTCCGATGCGCGGCTCGTCATCGGTGTCCGCTATGAGCTGGAAATGCGTAAGATCAAGAGCATGAACCCGTATATTTTTGCCAATGACGTGAGCATGGATTTCTTAACGCTGATTAAAACTCATCCCTTCCCCGGCGTCAGCATCGAAACAGGTGCCCAGCGGGTATATCATACGACATACGCGGCGCATCTGCTCGGCTATACAGGGAAAATGAGCAGTACCGAGTATAACGATATCTACAAGCCTTTGGGCTATTCCTATAATGCGATTGTCGGTAAGGACGGCGCGGAAAAGTCCTTTGAAAGCTTTCTCCACGGGAGCGACGGCGCGCAGACCATCACAATAAGCGACGATGGCACCGTTATGGACGTTAAAACGACGAAGGAACCCATCCCTGGGGAAAATGTGCTTCTCTCCATCGATATCGGGCTACAGGCTGTCTGCGAGGAAGCCCTGGCGGCGAAAATCAATGTGATCAATGCCGATCCCGAGCGCACAGAAGAAGACAAGGTCACAGGCGGCGCCGTCGTCGTACTGGACGTCCGGACGGGTGAGGTATTGGCAAGTGCCTCTTATCCGACGTACGACCTGTCGAACATATCTAAAAACTATACGGATCTGCTCAACAACGACAGCCTGCCTCTATTGAACAGGGCGACGCAGGGAATCTACTTGCCCGGGTCCACGTTCAAGATGGTCACGGCGCTGACAGGCCTCAGGACGGAAAAGATCATACCGACGACAGAGTATTATGATGGCGGCAAGTTTACAAAATACGAAGACAACCAGCCAAAATGCTGGATTTACGAGCAGACGGGCGTCGGGCACGGATACGAGAATGTCGTCACGGCGCTTCGGGATTCCTGCAATGTGTTCTTCTACTGGCTGGGTGACGAAGTGGGAAATACCGCGCTTATAAAAACAGCCGGTGATTTCGGGCTCGGCAGCAGGACGGGCATTGAGCTGCCAGAAGCCGCCGGTATTCTGGCGGACCGCAACTGGAAAGTTGATAAGGGTATAGATACCGGTTGGTGGAACGCCGATACGTATCAGGCGGCGATCGGCCAGGGTTATAATCAATTTACGCCGATTCAGATGGCCAATTATGTCGCCACGATCGCCAACGGCGGGACCCATTATTCCCTGACGATGCTCAGCAACATCCGCAGCGCCGATTATACTTCCGTTATCTATCAGCCGCAGCCAAAGGTTTTAAACATTGTCAGCGGCAGCGAATGGATACCCTACCTCCAGGAGGGCATGAAGCTTGTGGCCACAGACGGAACGGCAAAAGGAGTATTCAAGGATTATCCGATTCCTGTCGCAGCAAAAACAGGTACGGTTCAAACGGGTATTACAATGGGCAACGCCTCCCTGAACAACGGTGTCTTCGTCTGCTATGCGCCGGCGGACGACCCGCAGATCGCCATTTCGCTTGTCGTTGAAAAGGGTACCTCCGGCTCGACAATCATGGAGATCGCCCGGGACATCATGGATTATTATTTCCATGAGGACGCCAAGCCCATCCTCATGGAGGATAACGCCATCCTGCCGTGAACAGGAAGTAATGGCTGAAAACAAAAAAATTAACAACTTTGTACGAAATTCCGGCTTGTCAACCGGCGGGTGATTGTATATAATTGTATAAATATGTGAATGTGGCGAATGCGACGAATGCAAGGAGCGGATTGGAGACAGACATGGGCAAAGTGATCGTTGTCGCCTCCGGCAAGGGCGGCACGGGGAAAACGACTTCTGTCGGCGCCATCTCTTCGTGCCTTGCCGCGCTGGGTCAGAAAACGCTGTGCATGGATTGCGACGCAGGCCTGCGGAATCTCGACATCATCATCGGCATGACCGATTACGCCGTAACGGATTTTTCAGATGTGCTCAGCGGCTTTATAGGCCTTGACGAGGCAATTACGGAGCACCCGAAAATCAGCGGTCTCTGCTTCCTGCCCGCGCCGGCTTTCGACGGTCCAGATGAGATTGACCCCAAAGCAATGTCCGCGCTGATGGAACAGATCAGGGAGCGTTTTGACTATTGCCTGATCGATTCGCCTGCCGGCATCGGGCCTGGCTTTCGTCTGGCGGCGCAAAACGCCGATATGGCGATTATCGTCACGACAGGCGACATTTCCAGCATGAGAGACGGGCAGCGCGTTTTCGGAGAACTCCGGAATATGGGCGTCGAGGAAATACGCCTGATAGTCAACCGTGTCAATCCCAAAAGCTTTCGCCGGATCGAAACGACAGTCGACGATATCATCGATACCATCGGCGCAAAACTCCTGGGCATTGTAGAGGAGGATGAAGCGGTGTTTTTTTCCTCCAACAGGGAAACGCCCCTGATCCTTTTTGGAAACAAAAAAGCGGCGCTGCAGTTTCTGCATATCGCGCAGCGCATTACAGGAGCCCGCATTCCGCTGGGCAGCAGGTGGCGGCCCGCGAGATAGACCGGCATTGATTTAATCAGAAAGAAGGCGGCTGTTTTGAACGTAGCAATAATGGCGCATGACAGAAAGAAAGAACTGATGGTCCAGTTTTGTATTGCCTACTGTGGCATCCTGGCGGGACACTCCCTCTGCGCGACAAATACGACCGGCCGTCTTGTGACGGAAGCGACAGGCTTGCCAATCACATTGTATCTCTCGGGGAACCAGGGCGGCGATCAGCAGATTGGGGCGCGCATCGCCTACAATGAGCTGGACCTCGTCCTGTATTTCTGCGACCCGTCGCTGCCGGACGGTTCCGGCAGCGTCAACGAAATAGCCCGCCTCTGCGATCAATATAATGTGCCGTTTGCCTCCAACGTCGCAACGGCGGAGGTCCTGATACAGGGTCTGAAGCGGGGAGACCTCGACTGGCGCGACATCGTCAACCCCAAGCACTAATAGGAAACGACTTGTGATCGGGCGGGGGTATGCCCCCGCCTACTTATTTACCAAGGAGAAAGGCATGGAAAAAATAACCCCCCGCACTTTGTCGGGCTTTATGGAGCTTATGCCGGAGCGCCAGGTGCTGTTTGACGCGATGGTCGAAAAGCTGAGGGAGTCCTTTTCGCTCTATGGCTTTACGCCGCTGGACACACCTGTCATTGAGTCCGCGGAGATACTGCTGGCGAAGGCCGGCGGTGAGACGGAAAAGCAGATTTACAGATTCAACAAGGGTGACAGTGACCTCTGTCTGCGCTTTGACCTGACGGTCCCGCTGGCGAAATATGTGGCACTGCACGGCGGGGAGCTCACCTTCCCGTTCCGCCGGTATCAGATCGGCAAGGTTTACAGGGGTGAGCGCGCCCAGCGCGGGCGCTTCAGGGAGTTTTATCAGGCCGACATTGACATCATCGGAGACGGGGCTCTGGGTATCATAAACGAAGCGGAGATCCCTAGTATCATTTATCGCTGCTTCCATACGCTGGGGCTCGAGCGGTTCGTCATCCGCATCAACAACCGCAAGGTCTTGAATGGTTTGTTTCAGATTCTTGGGATTGGCGACAAGGCCGCCGACGTTATGCGGACGATCGATAAAATCGACAAGATCGGACAGGAAAAGGTTTTCGACCTGCTCACCGGGGAAACGGGCATTCCCGCGGCTGCGGTGCACCATATTATTGATATCATCACGTGCCGGAAGAATGGTGTCGATCCCTTTGACAAGCTGGGCGCGTTCAGAGGCCGGAACGAAACGTTCGATATCGGACTTGGCGAGCTTTCAACAGTTGTGAAATATATGGCGTCGTTCGGCGTGCCAGCGTCGCACTACGAAGTCGATCTGACGATTGCCAGAGGACTCGACTATTATACCGGCACCGTCTACGAGACGACGATGTCAGACCACCCGGAGATCGGCTCCATCTGCTCCGGCGGGCGTTATGACAATCTGGCGGAGTATTACACGGACCGCAAGCTCCCCGGTGTCGGCATTTCAATCGGGCTCACACGGCTTTTTTTTATCCTTGAGGACAAGGGGTATTTAAACGGGGATATATTGGCAGCGCCTGCCGACGTGCTGATCCTGCCTATGACGGAGGAGCTCGGGCCAGCCGTCGAGCTGGCGACGGCGATGCGAGGGGAAGGCCTGCGGGTGCAGATTTACAGTGAGAATAAAAAATTCAAGTCGAAGGTAGCATATGCCGATAAACTCAAAATTCCCTTTGTCATATTTCTCGGAGAGGACGAAATCAAAGAGGGGCTTGTGACCGTCAAGAATATGGCTTCCGGCGAACAGACTACGGCGTCCCCTGCCATGATCACGACAGCCGTCAAAGCGAAGCTCGCTGAAGCGCGAAACGGCGCGCCGATTAAGGAACCGGCTGTGTAAAAATGAATAAGCATCAGGAGTTTATATTATGGATTCTCTAAAAAACTTCAAGCGCACAACATATTGCGGAACCGTCAGAACTGAAAACATCGGCAGTGAAATAGCCGTTTGCGGGTGGGTTCAGCGCCAGCGGGATCTGGGGCAGCTCATCTTCATTGATCTCAGGGACCGCACCGGCATCCTTCAGCTGGCCTTTGACGACGCGACGGACCGGGATATATTCAAAAAGGCTTTTACGGTCAGAAGTGAATATGTCCTGGCTGCGAGGGGCTGCGTGCGGGAACGGTCGTCAAAGAACAAGGAGATACCGACGGGTGAAGTAGAGCTTGAGGTGACAGAGCTGCGTGTACTTGCCGCTTCTGAGACACCCCCGTTCGAAATCGCCCCTAATTCCGACGTCAATGATATGCTCCGGCTGAAGTACCGCTATCTGGATCTACGCCGTCCGGAGATGCAGCGGGCCATCGCCCTCCGGCATCAGGTCGTCAAGGCGGCGCGGGACTATTTCGATGAAAACGGCTTTTACGAGATTGAAACGCCGATGCTCACAAAATCAACGCCGGAGGGGGCGCGGGACTACCTTGTCCCCAGCCGCGTCCACCCGGGCAAATTTTACGCGCTGCCCCAGTCGCCCCAGCAGTACAAGCAGCTGCTGATGCTCTCGGGCTTCGACCGCTATTTTCAGATTGCCCGCTGCTTCCGGGATGAGGATCTGCGCGCGGACCGCCAGCCGGAATTCACCCAGATCGATATGGAGATGTCCTTTGTGGACGTGGATGATGTCATCACCGTGAACGAAGGGTTTTTAAAGCGTGTTTTCAAGAATATTCTCGGTATTGATATTAAGACGCCCATTCTGCGTATGCCATATGCCGAAGCGATGGCGCGTTACGGCTCGGACAAGCCGGACATCCGGTTCGGACTTGAGCTGAAGGATATCAGCGATATCGCAGGAGGCTGCGGGTTTAAGGTGTTCGCCGAGCCTGTGGCGGCCGGCGGCAGCGTCCGGCTCATCACTGTCCCCGGAGGGGCGGAGAGCTTCCCGAGAAAGCAGATCGATACGCTCGCCGAGTTTGTGAAAACATACGGCGCCAAAGGCCTCGCATGGCTGCGCCTCGGTGCGGACGGCGCCAGCTCATCATTCGCAAAGTTTATGACGGAGGATGAGATGAGCAGGATCGTTGCCCGGGCGGATGCAAAAACGGGTGATCTCGTCCTGATCGTTGCCGACAGCAATGAGAAGACGGTTATCGCTTCCTTGGGCGCTTTACGCGTCGAGTGTGCCAAAAGGCTTGGGCTTGCCAGGAAGGACGACTACAAGCTCCTGTGGGTCACGGAGTTCCCCATGTTCGAATACGCCGAGGATGAGGGGAGGTATGTCGCCATGCATCATCCGTTCACTGCCCCTATGGATGAGGATATCGGCAAGCTGGAATCGGATAAAAGGAATTGCCGCGCCAAGGCATATGATATTGTCTTAAACGGTACGGAGCTGGGCGGCGGCTCAATACGCATCTCGACGCCTGAAATGCAGGAGACAATGTTCCGGGCGCTCGGCTTTACTGCTGAGGACGCTCAGGCGCGGTTCGGGCATCTGATCAATGCCTTCAGGTATGGCGCGCCGCCCCACGGCGGTTTGGCTTACGGTCTCGACCGGCTCGTCATGCTGCTCTCCGGCGCCGATAGTATCCGGGATGTCATCGCTTTCCCGAAGGTGCAGAACGCCTCCGAGCCGATGACGAGCTGCCCCGACATCGTTGACAGGAAACAGCTCGACGAACTGATGCTTGAAGTAAAGACTGAAGAATGAAATGGCCGCTTGACGGCAGGAGAACGCAAAAGCGATGCGCTTGAAAAGCGCGTGGAGTTGCTTGAGCTAAAACAGGCGGGCTGCCCTGAAAAGCGGGCTTTAGCGAAAATAAAAGCAAAAACTAGGATTTATTCGGGCGGGAAATTTTTTCCCGCCATTTTTCTATCAAATTTTTACTATATATAGTATATTATCATGCTAAAACCACTACATATATGAGAGGGAGCGTGTCTTAAATGCAGCTGATGAAAAAACGCGGACTTTATGAAGCCAGCCGCATTATTTATCTTGCGGTCGGCGATGTCCTGCCGAATCCTGAGCAGCCGCGCAAGTACTTTGATCCGAACGCGCTGCGTGAATTGGCGGGCAGCATCTCGAGATACGGGATTCTGCAGCCCCTGTCTGTCCGGCGGCGCGGCAGCGGCTTTGAGCTGGTATCCGGTGAGCGGCGGCTTCGGGCGGCAAAGCTGGTGGGCTTAAAGGAGGTCCCCTGCGTTATTCTGGATGTCGATTCACAGGAATCGTCGATCCTTGCGCTCGTTGAGAATCTTCAGAGAAAGGATCTGGATTTCATTGAAGAGGCTGAGGGGCTCTACCGTCTCGTTAACCATAGCGGCTATAAGCAGGAAGAGATTGCCCGCCTTGTCGGACTGTCCCAGTCGGCTGTTTCAAACAAGCTGCGTATTCTGAAGCTCTCTCCGGAAATGCTCTTCATCATCAGGGATACCGGCCTGACGGAGCGCCATGCCAGGGCACTGCTAAAACTGGAGGAGGAGCGGGACCGCCTGGAAATACTCGAGCAGATCATCAGAAAGAACCTCAATGTCGCCAACACGGAGGCGCTCATCGACAGCTTTCTGGAGAAGAAGCAACAGGGGGAGAAAATACTGCCCAAGCCGGTCTATGTGCTGAAGGATGTACGTCTTTTTATGAATACCCTGACGCGCGGCATGAGCATGATGCAGCAGTCGGGCATTGACGCCAGATGCGGCCGCGACGAAACGGAGCAGGAGATTATCCTGACAATCAAGATCCCCAAGACAAACAAATAACGCGCCGTCGGCGCGCTGTTTGTTTTATATAAAGCGGGCGGGGTATTGTGTGCCCCGCCCGCCTTTAGCGATTGCTCTGCTTATTGCTTCGGTTCAAGCATTTCCTTCTGCTTGACGAGGTTTTCGTAGCGGATATTGGCTTCCTTCTCGGCCTCGGCGAAGAGCATTTCCGCGCGTTCGGGGAACTGGAGCTTCAGGGAGCTGTAGCGGACCTCACCCATGATAAAGTCGTTGTAGCTGGAGGTCGGCGCCTTACTGTCGATGGAGAGCGGGTTTTTCCCCTGGGCTGCCAGCCGCGGGTCATAGCGTAGCAGATTCCAGTAGCCGGATTCGACGGCCAGCTTCATCTCGGTCTGGGATTTGCCCATACCGGCGCGGATGCCGTGGTTGATACAGGGCGCGTAGGCGATGATGAGGGACGGCCCGTCGTAGCTCTCGGCCTCCTGGATGGCCTTCAGCGTCTGCTGCTGGCTGGCGCCCATGGAGATCTGCGCCACATAGACGTAGCCGTAGGACATGGCGATCTGCGCCAGGTCCTTCTTCTTGACGGATTTACCCGCCGCGGCGAACAGCGCGACGGCGCCGGTCGGCGTCGCTTTGGAGGCCTGGCCGCCTGTATTTGAATAGACCTCGGTGTCGTAGACCATGATGTTGATATTCTGGCCGGAAGCGATAACGTGGTCAAGGCCGCCGTAGCCGATATCGTAAGCCCAGCCGTCGCCGCCGAAGACCCAGACGGAGGGTTTGACAAACTGGTCGCGGACATCGTACAGCGCCTGGAGCTGCGTCCGAAACGGGAAATCACCGGAGACAGAAAGCATTTCGGCCAGTGCATTTTCCAGTACTTTGGAGGGTTCTCTGGAGCCCTCGCCCTCGTTAAACGCGGCCAGCCAATTCCCGATAGCCGTTTTGACCCTGGCGTCGATGTCTTTTTTCTGAAGCTCCTCCGCCATCAGCTTAACGCCTTCGCGGCGCTGAACGGAGCCTGTGGCCATGCCGAAGCCGAACTCGGCGTTGTCCTCAAACAGGGAGTTTGCCCAGGCCGGGCCCTTGCCGTCGCAGCCGACGGTGTAAGGCGTGGTCGGCGCGCTGCCGCCCCAAATGGAAGTGCAGCCGGTAGCGTTGGCGATATACATCCGGTCGCCGTAAAGCTGGGTGATTAGGCGGGTATACGGCGATTCGCCGCAGCCGGCGCAGGCGCCGGGGAACTCAAAGAGCGGTTTTTTAAACTGGGAGCCTTTGAGGCTTGTGGGGGCAAAGCCCGTATCCTTTTCCCGGGAGACATGCTTCTCCGCATAGTCAAAATACTTCTGCTGGTCAACCTGGGTATCAAGCGGCTTCATGACGAGAGCCTTGTTCTTCGCCGGGCAGACGTTGGCGC
Organism: Clostridiales bacterium; assembly: GCA_012718935.1. Taxonomy (GTDB): domain Bacteria; phylum Bacillota; class Clostridia; order Oscillospirales; family Oscillospiraceae; genus Sporobacter. The sequence goes on along the minus strand of JAAYBH010000404.1, from coordinate 2,532 downwards.
AGGAGCCGCAGCCCGTACAGTCGAACACGGTCGGCAGGATGGCGAATTTGCGGTTTTCGTTGCCCTTGCCGATCATCGGGATCATCTTCATGCCCTCGGGCGCGTTCTTCGCCTCTTCGGGGTCCAGCGCGTACGGGCGGATGACGGAATGCGGGCAGACATAAGAGCACTGATTGCACTGGATGCAGTTCTCGGGGAGCCAGCAGGGCACGTCGATAGCGATTTTGCGCTTTTCAAAAGCAGCGGTGCCGGACGGGACGACCGCGCCGCACTCGATATCCAGAAACGCCGAAACGGGTAGCTTATCGCCGCGCATGCTGTTCATCGTCTGCGCGACGTTGCAGTAATATTTCTTAATATCCTCTCTGTCGGTGTCGATCCCCGGTGCCGGCTTGTCGGCGTCGGGTGTTTTCCAGGAGGCCGGTACATCGATTTTCACGAGGCTCTCCAGTCCTGCGTCAATGGCCCTGTTGTTCATGGCCACCACATCCTCGCCCTTGCGGCCGTATGTGTCGCTGACGGCCTTCTTCATATACCTGACGGCGTCATCAATGGGAAGAATCTCGGACAGCCTGAAGAAAGCCGACTGCAGAATGGCGTTTGTTTTATTGCCGAGGCCCAGCTCCCTGGCGATCTTTTCCGCGTCGCAGGTGTAGAAGCGGACGTTGTTGTCGGCGATATATTTCTTCGCGGCGGCCGGGAGGCGATTTGTGAGCTCGTCCACGTCCCAGGAGGTATTGGCCAGGAAGACGCCGCCGGGCTTGACGTCCTGTGCGATGTCGAAGCTCTCAAGGTAGGACGGGACGTGGCAGGCCACGAAGTTCGCCTTGGAGACGTAATATGTGGATTTGATCGGGCTCTTGCCGAAGCGCAGATGGCTGATCGTCACGCCGCCGGATTTCCGGGAGTCGTACTGGAAGTACGCCTGGACCTTCAGATCGGTGTGGTCGCCGATGATTTTAATGGAATTCTTGTTGGCGCCGACGGTGCCGTCGGAGCCGATGCCCCAGAACTTGCAGGAGATGATGTCTTTCGGCGTCGTGTCCGGCTCCTCGGTGACGGGGAGCGAGAGGTTCGTCACATCGTCGGTGATGCCGATGGTGAAGGTTGTCTTGGGATTCGAGCTCTGGATATTCCGGAAAGCGGCAATGATCTGCCCCGGCGTCGTGTCCTTGCTGGACAGGCCGTAACGGCCGCCGACCACCTTGATTGGCGAAGAGCAGAGGGCGGAATAGACATCCAGATACAAGGGCTCGCCGACAGAGCCCGGTTCCTTTGTGCGGTCGAGGACGGCAATCGTTTCGACAGTTGTGGGCAGAGCGGCCAGGAAATGCCGGACGCTGAAGGGACGGTACAGCCGGACCTTGACAAGCCCGACCTTCCCGCCGGATGCGTTCAGATAATCGACGACCTCCTCCGCTGTTTCACAGGCGGAGCCCATAGCGACGACGACCTGTTTGGCGTCGGGTGCGCCGTAATAGTTGAAGAGCTTATAATCCGTGCCAAGCTTCTTGTTGACCATGTTCATATAGTCCTCGACAATTTTCGGGAGCGCGTTGTATTTGCCGTTGATGGACTCTCTGGCCTGGAAGAAGATGTCGCCGTTCTGCGCCGAGCCCCGGAGGACCGGGTGGTTCGGGTTGCTGGCTCTGTCGCGGAACGCTTTAAGCGCGTCGAAGTCGATCATTTCTGCAAGGTCGTCATAATTCCACACCTCGATTTTCTGCATCTCATGGGAGGTGCGGAAGCCGTCGAAGAAATGCAGGAACGGCATGGAGCCCCGGATGGCCGACAGGTGCGCGACAGCGCCCAAATCCATCGCTTCCTGCGGACTGTTCGAGGCGAGCATCGCAACGCCCGTCTGGCGGCAGGCCATAACGTCGCTCTGGTCGCCGAAAATGGACAGCGCATGGGTAGCGATTGTCCTGGCCGAGACATGCTGTACGGCGGGGAGCTGCTCTGCCGCCCACTTATACATGTTGGGGATCATAAGGAGAAGCCCCTGGGATGCAGTGAATGTGCTCGTCAGCGCGCCGGACAGAAGGGAGCCGTGAACGGCGCCCGCCGCGCCCGCTTCCGACTGCATTTCCACGACTTTAACCGTCTGACCGAAAATATTCTTTTGTCCGTTTGCCGACCATTTATCGACATATTCCGCCATTGTTGAAGAAGGTGTGATCGGGTAAATCGCGGCAACGTCTGTAAACGCATACGCGACATGGGCTGCCGCGTTGTTTCCGTCCATTGTCTTAAGCTTGCGAGCCATGTTGTTGCATCCCTCCTGGTAAGATATAAAATTTTTTCTTATGCTAATTGCATCACGAGAGTATAGTTATTTCATTATATCATTCCCCAAATGCTGTGTAAATTGTCTTTTTCCATGAATTACCCCATTGTTTTGAAGGCCTCTGGATGCAATTTTGACACGCATCATATTGCATAATTGACAGGAGTGATGATATACTGAGTTGACAAATTTTACCCTTTAGGTGAAAATAAGGAGATAAGACAACGATTATCGCCGCATGCCAT
>JAAYBH010000403.1 GCA_012718935.1 Clostridiales bacterium | reverse complement strand
AGGAGGTCGATTTCCCGCTGGCGAAGGTCCCGAAGGCGGATGTGAAAAAGCGCGTTGCTGTTATCGGCGGCGGCCCCGCCGGTATACAGGCCATGCTGACCCTCTGTGACCGCGGGCACGACGTGACGCTCTACGAGATGACGGATACCCTGGGCGGCAATGTGATCCCCGCCGCCGCTCCGCCGTTTAAGCCCGATATGAAGGATTATCTGGATTACCTGCAGCGCCAGGGCATGAAAGCCCCGGCCCGCGTCCTCCTGAACACCGAGGCCACAAAGGAATTGCTTGACAAGGAAAAATTTGACGCGCTGATCATTGCCGTCGGCGCGCGGCCGATCATGCCAAGGCTCCCGGGTATCGACAAGCCCCACGTCCACTGGGCGGCGGACGCCGACACCGGTAAGGTCAAGACGGGCAAAAAGGTCGTCATCGTCGGCGGCGGCGCCGTCGGCGTCGAATGCGCCATCACGCTGGGCCGCGAGGGGCACAGCGTTGAGATCGTCGAGATGCTGCCGAGCATGATGGGCCTGATGGCTTCCGCCAGCGGCGCCATGCGCGAGCTGCTGGACGCGCTGAAGGAGTTCAATATCCCCATTCATCTCAGCACAAAGCTGGAGGAGGTGACGGACAAGGCCGTTGTCTGCCGCGACCTCAAGACGGATGAGAAGGTCGAATTTGCAGCCGATACGGTGCTTCTGGCCCTCGGCATGTCGCCGAAGTTCGACGTGGCCGACGCGCTCAGGAGAAGCGCTCCCGAAACGGAGGTCTTCGTCGTGGGCGACGCCATCGAGGCAAAGACGATCGCCCAGGCCGTCAAATCCGGCTTCAAAGCCGCGGCGTATATTTAGTTCAAGTAAAAGTTTGTCATCCTGAACAGGAGAACTGCCCTGCTGGCAGTTCTCCGCATGAAAGATCTCCAGGTAATTTCAGTTGTTGCGCTGGTTTGAGATTACCTGGAGATTCTTCGTCGTTTCACGACTCAGAATGACAGAACTATCTGTGGTTATCTGTTACCATTCATTCACATTTTGGGCTGCGGATTTGCATGCCGTCCGAGGGAAACAATAGCTATATTGCCTGGAAGGATGGATGACATGGGGAGCGAGCTTCGAAAGAAATATGGGCTGCCGACAGCAATTGCCATGGTCGTCGGCATCGTCATCGGCAGCGGTGTTTTTTTCAAAGCCGAGGTAGTGCTGAAGGCCACAGGCGGCAATATGCCGCTGGGGATTGCCGCATGGGCGGTTGTCGGTCTGATCATGATCATCTGCTCGTATACCTTTTCAGTAATGGCGGCCAAATATGAGCGCATGAACGGCGTCGTGGACTACGCCGAAATGACCGTCGGAAAAAACTACGGCTACTATGTGGGCTGGTTTATGGCAGTCATCTATAATCCAACGCTGACCTCCGTTCTGGCCTGGGTCTCAGCGCGATACACCTGTGTTCTGCTGGACTGGGATATCACCGGCGGCGCCTGTATGACGATCGCCGGCTTTTATCTTGTGGCCATATACGCCGTCAACGCCCTGGCACCGATTATTGCGGGTAAATTTCAGGTGACGACAGCGGCAGTCAAGCTTGTACCGCTGCTGTTGATGGCGGTTATCGGGACGATTGCGGGACTCTTCAGCGGAATGACGGTGTCGAATTTCACCCATGTGGTGAACGCAGGGATCAGCGCGGGGAACGGGCTTTTTTCCTCTGTCGCCGCTGTAGCGTTTGCCTATGAGGGTTGGATCATTGCCACATCGATCAACGCCGAGATCAGAAACGGCAGGAAAAACCTGCCGATCGCATTGGTTTTAGGGGCGCTGATCGTCGTATTCGTCTATATCTTCTATTATATAGGGCTGTCCGGGGCTGTCACCACGGAAAAGCTGATGGAGAGCGGGCAGGCAGGCGCCAGGCTGGCTTTTCAGAACATTTTCGGCAATGTGGGCGGCACGCTGATATTTGTTGTTGTCATCATATCGTGCCTTGGGACGCTGAACGGCCTGATGATGGGCTGCACCCGCGGCATGTATGCCCTCGCGGTCCGGGGCAGGGGCCCGGCGCCGGACGCGTTCAGGCAGCTGGACCCGGTGACGAACATGCCATCCAATTCGGCTGTTTTCGGGCTGCTCCTCTCCGGCTTCT
>JAAYBH010000402.1 GCA_012718935.1 Clostridiales bacterium | reverse complement strand
TCCCTGAACAGGCAGAGAACATCGGAAATAAAGTCGGAGGTTAGGATAATGAGAGAATTGCCGAAGGTGTACGAGCCGAAGGAAGTGGAGAGCAAAATATATAAAATGTGGCAGGACGGCGGGTATTTCAAGGGCGTCATCGACCCCGGTAAAAAGCCGTTTACCATCGTTATCCCGCCGCCCAACGTCACGAGCCAGCTCCATCTGGGGCACGCCTTTGACAACGCGCTCCAGGATGTCCTCATCCGCTACAAGCGCATGCAGGGCTATGCGGCCCTCTGGGTCGTGGGGACGGACCACGCCGGCATCGCCACCCAAATCAAGGTGGAGGAGCAGCTGCGCAAGGAAGGGCTGACCAGGTACGACCTGGGCCGCGAAAAATTCGTTGAGCGCGTCTGGGAATGGAAGCACACCTACGGCAGTAAAATCGTCGAACAGCTCAAAACCCTGGGCAGCTCCTGCGACTGGGACCGTGAGCGTTTTACCATGGACGAAGGGTGCTCCCGCGCCGTCCGCGAGGTGTTCGTTTCCCTCTATGAAAAAGGGCTCATATATAAAGGCAACCGTATTATCAACTGGTGCCCGCGCTGCACAACGGCGCTCTCTGACGCCGAGGTGGAGCACGAGGAGAAGGCCGGCCACTTCTGGCATATCAAGTATCCCGTCAAGGACTCCGACGAATATGTGATCGTCGCAACGACGCGCCCGGAGACGATGCTGGGGGACACCGGCGTCGCCGTCCACCCCGAGGATGAGCGATACCGGCATCTCGTCGGTAAAACCGTTGTCCTGCCGCTGATGAACCGGGAAATTCCCGTGATCGCCGATGAATACGTGGACAGGGAATTCGGCACCGGCTGCGTCAAGATGACGCCCTGCCACGACCCCAACGACTTTGAGGTCGGCCTCCGGCACAACCTGGAGCAGGTGCTGGTTCTGGACGAGAATGCGAAAATCATCAACAGCGGCAAATACGACGGTATGGACCGCTACGACGCCAGAAAGCAGGTTGTAAAGGATCTGGAGGAGCTCGGCCTCCTCGTCAGGGTTGAGGAGCATACCCACAGTGTCGGCGAGTGCTACCGCTGCAGAACCACCGTCGAGCCCATTACGTCTCCCCAGTGGTTTGTGAAAATGCAGCCGCTGGCCAGGGAAGCGCTGCGGGTTGTGGAGGACGGAACGATTCAATTTGTGCCGGAGCGCTTTACAAAAATCTATCACAACTGGATGACGAACGCTCATGACTGGTGCATCTCCCGCCAGCTCTGGTGGGGTCACCAGATTCCGGCCTGGTACTGCGCCGACTGCGGCCATGTCACGGTGGCCCGGCAAGATCCTACGGAGTGTGAAGCTTGCCGAAGCAAAAACATCACCCGGGATGAGGACGTGCTGGACACCTGGTTTTCGTCCGCCCTCTGGCCGTTCTCCACCCTGGGCTGGCCGGACAAGACGCCGGACCTTGACTATTTCTATCCGACGAGCGTTCTCGTCACAGGGTACGATATTATCTTCTTCTGGGTTGCCCGCATGATCTTCTCCGGCATGGAGCACATGAAAAAGGAGCCTTTTAAAACAGTCCTCTTCCACGGACTCATCCGTGACGCCCAGGGGAGAAAGATGAGCAAATCCCTGGGTAACGGCGTGGATCCCATCGAGGTCATTGACGCCTACGGCGCGGACGCCCTCCGCTTCAACATCATCACCGGCAACTCCCCCGGAAACGACATGCGCTTTTACGCCGAGCGCTGCGAGGCCATGCGCAACTTCGCCAATAAAATCTGGAATGCCAGCCGCTTTGTGATGATGAACCTGACCATCGACAGAAACGGGCTGCCGGAAAAGCTGGAGCTGGAGGACAAGTGGATTTTATCCAAGCTCAATACCCTCGTCCGCGAAGTCAACGAGAACATGGACAAATTCGAGCTGGGCATCGCCGCCTCGAAAATCTACGACTTCATCTGGGACAGCTACTGCGACTGGTATATCGAACTCACTAAACCACGCTTAAACGGCGAGGATGAAGCGGCAAAAATCGGCGCGCAGAAGGTCCTGCTTTACGTCCTCATCGAGACGCTGAAGCTCCTGCACCCCTTTATGCCCTTCATCACCGAGGAGATCTGGCAGGCGCTGCCCCACGAGGGTGAAGCCCTCATGATCGAGAAATATCCCGAGCATTCCGACAAGCTGGCATTTCCCGAGGACGAGGCAGGCTTTGAAGTCATCATGGCCGCCGTCCGCGCCATCCGCGTACGCAGAAGCGAGATGAACGTGCCGCCCTCCAAGAAGCCGCATTTGACCATCGTGACCGATAAAACAGCCATCTTCGAAGCCGGCCGCGTCTACTTTTCAAAGCTGGCTTACGCCGGGGACTTGACAATTGACAGCGTGCCGCCGTCAAATACCGACGGCATGGTCGCCGTCGTCACAGACGAAGCAAAGCTGTATATGCCGCTCGCCGAGCTCGTCGATCTCCAAAAGGAGCGTGAGCGCATCGAGAAGGAATTGAAAAAGGCTCAGGAGGACCTGCAGAAAACCGAAGCCAAGCTCCAAAACGAGAGCTTTGTTTCCAAGGCGCCGGCTAGCGTCGTCGCCGCCGAGCGGGAGCGCGTCGAGAAGCTGACGGCCCTCATCGGGAACCTGATGGAAAGCCTGAAGGGGCTGGGCTCATAATAATCTGACGAGAGGGGGCGGCCCAAATAAACATACGCCCCACAGTTTGACATAATACGCAGACAATATCATATAAAATACCCGTGTACAGCTTGTACGCGGGTATTTTTTGCGTCATTTCAGCCGGCGAACCGGCTCTTGATACACAAAGGAGGGAGATCATTGACAGTCGGGTCATCGTTTGAAAACGGATACCTGAGGATTTATCTGGACGGCGAGTTGGACCACCATTCGGCGAAAAAAGCCGTCGCCTTTATCGAGGAAAAGATTGATACGCATCTGCCGAAGGAAACCATTCTCGACATGAGAAACCTGACCTTCATGGACTCGTCCGGCATTGCCATCGTCCTTAAAACATTCAGAAGGATGAAGGAGATCGGAGGGAAGATCAGCGTGGAAAATGTCAGCAAGCAGCCCGGGCGCGTTCTGGATGCGTCCGGCGTCGAACGTATCATTAAAGTCGTCGCACTCACGAAGGAGGCCTGATACATATGACGGAAATCAACAATATGAAAATGGAGTTTTTAAGCCGGTCGGCAAACGAGGGATTTGCCAGAACAAGCGTCGCCTGTTTTGCAGCCCAGCTAGACCCGACACTGGAGGAGCTGGGCGATATCAAGACGGCCGTGAGCGAGGCGGTGACGAACTGCATTGTCCACGCGTATCCCGATACGCTGGGCAAAATCATGCTGCGCGCCCGCATCTTTGACGACAATTCCATAGAAATCACCGTGCGTGACTGGGGCTGCGGCATTGAGGATATCGACCGTGCCAGGTCACCCCTGTTCACGACCGGCGGCGATGACCGCAGCGGTATGGGCTTTACAATTATGGAGAGCTTTATGGACAGGCTGCGCGTCCGGTCACGCCTTGACCACGGGACGACCGTCACAATGCGCCGCAGAATTTCGGTACGGACGAGTATGAAGTGATGGAACAGACAGCGCTGGACCGTCTGATGGCTGCGAAGAACGGGGATAAAACAGCAGTCGAAGAGATGGTGCATCTGAATTCGGGGCTCATATGGAGTATTGCGCGCCGCTATTTCGGCAGGGGCGTTGATCCCGATGACTTATATCAGCTGGGCTGCATGGGATTTCTCAAGGCCGTATCCGGCTTTGATCCGGCCTACGGTACGCAGTTTTCCACTTATGCCGTGCCGAAAATCGCCGGCGAGATCCGCCGCTTCCTGCGGGACGACGGCAGCATCAAGGTCAGCCGCACCCTGAAGGAACGCGCCCATGCCATACGCTCGGCCAAAAGCACGCTGGAGCAGCGGCTTGGCCGTGAACCGACCTTGTCCGAGCTGTCCTGTGAAACCGGTGTTTCCATTGAAGAGATCGCAGTGGCGGAGACGGCCACCGGTGTACCCGAATCCCTCCAGAGAGAGACGGGAGAAGACGGCTTTACGCTGGAAAACGTCCTGGGCGACTGGTGCCAGGAGGAAAACCTGATCGAGCAGGTCGCCCTCCGAGAAGCCATTGCCACGCTCCCCGAAAAGGAACAGATGGTGATCCGCCTGCGCTATTACAGGGGTATGACCCAGGAGGCGGCAGCCCGCGTCCTGAAGGTCTCCCAGGTGCAGGTCTCCCGCCTGGAGCGCCGCGCCGTTGAGCAGCTGCGGGTACAGCTGAAATAGCATGTTAAGAAATTCATTATGCACGTAGGGCGGGGGCTTGCTCCCGCCGTTCTTGTTATGGCGGTGGGATGTGGACATCCCGCCCTATGTTATTTCAATATTACAATTTTGAAATATTATCGAAGAACGATAAATAACTATTGCAATTCGATAATAGGTCTGCTATATTGATAGCGGGTACCCAATAAATAGGAGGTGTCAGGCGTGTGGAATGACAGGAAATCGATTGTCCTGAGCAGAATATGCGTGATTTTATTTATGATCCTTTTGGCAGCCTCGGCCATATTCGCGCCGTGGCTTGTGGCCCGGACATTCAGCTACACGGTCAAAGAGGGCTGGGACAAATGGTTTCTTGTGACGATTTACCCAGGCTGCATTCCCGCGGCGCTGCTTCTCATCAGCTTGTACCGGCTGCTCGGGCGCATCGAGCGGGGCGGGGTATTTGTCCAAAAGAATGTGGATGCCCTGCGTCACATCTCATGGTACTGCTTTGCAGGCGCTTTTATCAGCGCAGTTTCCGCACTGTACTACCTCCCCTGGATCATGGTGGCCGTCGCGGCCGCTTTTGTGGCCCTCATCGTCCGTGTGGTTAAAAACGTCTTCGCCAGGGCTGTCTCCCTGCAGGACGACGTGGACCACACGATTTAGGAGGCCCCATATGTCTATCGTTGTAAATCTCGACGTCATGATGGCGAAGCGGAAGATATCCTCCGGCGAGCTGGCCGAAAAGATCGGGCTCACCCAGGCGAATCTGTCCATTCTGAAGACGGGTAAAGCCCGCGCTATCCGTTTTTCCACGCTGGAAGCCATCTGCAGGGAGCTCGACTGCCAACCGGGCGATATTCTGGAGTTCAAGGAAGATGAGCCCCGGACGGCCCGGCATTCAGGATGCTCGTGAAAGGAGTTTTTATGTTCAAGAAAAGATTTGTTATACCGATCATTGCCGCCGTTATTGCCTGCACTGTTATGATCCCGCCGGTGCGGGCCGCCGCCGTGTCCGTATTGTCCATTTTTCGCGTCGCGGATACGAAAACCATCACAATTTCAGTCAAAGACCTTCAGGACATGCTGGCTTTCGTGGAAGACCACAACACTGCGATCCCGGAAGACCCGGAGCTGCAGCTGCTGCCCCGGCTGATAGAGAAGGTGGAGTCCGAAGTCAGGTCGCTCTCCGGCGTAAGCGACTTTACGGCGTTCCCGTTCAGCCTGCCCCCGGCGCTCAAGGATGAGACGCCGGCGCTTTACGCCGTTGGCAGTCAGGCGGAGTCCATTGTTCTGGATACGGATAAAATCAACACGGAGCTGTCGGCGCTCGGCGCTGCCGTGCTTCTTGACAGCAGCCTGAACGGCACGGCGGTCACCGTCAGCTCCCCGCCCGCCGTCATGGCCGAATATGACGACGTGATCCTGGGGGCGACGCAGACGATCTCTATCGATGCCCCCGAGAACGCCCTGAACAGCATCTATAAAAGCTTACTCAGCATCCCGGCGATCCCGGACAATCTGCGCGCGCAGCTGGCGGCGATCAGTCCCAAAACGCGCGACGTCTATCTGCCGGTGATCGAGGGCTTGGGCCGTGAAACCAGCCTTGGCGGGACGACAGGCTACGTTTATTCGACGGGCGGCCTGGCGCAGGTACTGGATATGCTGCCCGGCTTTGCAGACGACGCGTCGCTGCAGGAGCTGCGGGATGAAAACGTATCCGTTCTGATCTGGGTCAAGGGCGGCGTCCTGTATGTCCTCGGCGGCGCCATGTCGGACAGCGAGCTGTCGCAGATTGCCAGGAGCATCCGCTGATGATCCTTGAGACCGAAAATCTGTCGAAATCGTATCAGAATAAGGTCGCTGTGAATTCCATAAATCTGTCCGTCGAAAAAGGACAGATTTATGGCTTTCTGGGACCCAATGGCGCCGGAAAAAGCACGACGATCAAAATGCTCACCGGCCTCGTCTTCCCGACGTCCGGTAAGGGACAGGTGCTGGGCAGGCCGTTGGGGGATATCAGGGCGCGCATCAGGCTGGGCTACCTGCCGGAGCTGTTCCGCTTTCAGGAGTGGATGACCGGGGAGGATCTGCTGAATTTCCACACCGGGCTGTTCCGCTTAAGGCGGGACCCGGAGCGAAACAGGCGCGTCCTGAACCGGGTCGGCCTTTCGGGACAGGAGAAATACAAGGTCGGCGGCTACAGTAAGGGCATGCAGCAGCGCATCGGCCTGGCCTGCGCGCTTCTGCCGGATCCGGAGCTCTTGTTTCTCGACGAGCCCACCTCGGCTCTGGATCCCGTCGGGCGCAAGGACGTGCGGGATATTATCCTGGCGCTCCAAAAGGAAGGCACGACGATCTTTCTCAACAGCCATCTTTTGAGCGAGGTCGAAGCGGTCTGCGATCATGTCGCCATCATCAACAAAGGCTCTGTCGTCAAATCGGGGGCCATGAAGGACCTTCTGATGGAAAGGGTGACCCTGAGCGTCCGGTGCGCGCCGCTGCCCCGGGAGGTTTGGCGCGTCATACTGGAGACATTCGACGGCAGCGCAACGCCCCAGCGGGAGGACGGCAGCCTCACACTGGCACTCAAAGATACGGAAGATATCCCTGTAATCGCCGCGCTGCTGGCCTCCCATAACATTAAGCTCTATGAGCTGACGCCGCATCGCGAAACGCTGGAAAGCGTTTTCCTAAAGGTTATCGGAGAGGGGGAACAAGCATGATCCCCATCGCTCAAGCGGCGCTGAAGGAATCCGTCCGCAAAAAGACCTTTATCGTCCTGAGCATCGTCACGGTGCTGTACCTGGTGCTCTGGGCGGTCATCCTGTACTGCCTGCGTTGTTACGGGCCGGGTAGCGGCGACACGGAATTTAACGCGTTGGCGGCAGTCATGGTCACGCAGATGGGGCTGCAGTTTTCCTCGATGCTGATGTGCCTTCTGACCATCATCCTGGGCGCGGGCGCCATCGCTTCCGAGCTCGAAACGGGCATGATCCACGCCATTCTCTCGCGGCCCGTTGGCCGTACCCAGTATGTCCTCGGCAAATTCGCGGGCCTTGCTGTCCTGACGGCCATATACGCGACGGTGCTTTATGCCGCCCTTCTCCTCATCGGCTGCGCCTTTTCGCTGGTGACGGTCACAACATTGTCCTTTGAGCAGGTTGTCACGGGCTGGTGTTTATATATCCTTGTGCCGCAGGCCGTTTTATGCCTGACGGTCTACGGCTCCGCGAAGCTGAGGGTCGTACCCAACGGACTTCTGATGATCTTTATCTATATCCTCGGTAATATCGGCGGTATGGTCGAAATGATCGGCAATCTGACGGGCAGCTCATCTGTCGTCAGCACCGGGATATTCCTCAGCCTCATTTCACCCTTCCATACGCTCTACGCCGCGGCGGAGCGCATCCTTCTGCCCTCCGGCGGTCTCGCCGGGGAGATGATGCGCGGTCTCAGCGGCCTCACCGGCAGCGGACGCCCCGCCAGCGCGGCGATGTATTTCTACATCGGCGTCTATGCCTTCGGCTTTCTGGCCCTTGCCGTACGGAGGTTCAGAAAAATCGATATAAATTAAACAAAGACAAGGGGGATCAGTTTTGAGCGATATCAGCGATGATATGTTAAAACCGGATGAACCATCCGGACAGCCGGAACAGCAGCCGGCGTATCCGTCAGTTCCGGCGCCGCATACCCTGCCGTCAACGCCGCCCTTTGCGGCCGAAGTCAAGGACGGCGTCTTCGCCCTCTTTGCGTTTATTCTTGGTTACTTTTTCTGCCGGTGGGTGCTGACCTCGTTTTTCGGCTGGGGCGCCGCCGTCTTTACCGCCATGTACCTCAGCTCGGTACTGTTTTATCTCCTGAAAAAGGGCGTCAGACCGACGAGGGAATCCTGGTTCTGGTTTGCCGTTACGGCGCTGACAGGTCTCAGCTCCGCCCTCTGGAACGATATGGGGCTCATACCGCTTCGCAATATGTTCCTGTTCTGTTCGGCCGTCTATTGGATGATGACAGCCGCGTCGGTTCAGATCAGCGGCAAAACAGGCAACTACCTGCTACTGGACGGTATAAACGCCGTCTGCGTCATCCCCTTCCGCAATTTCATCAACCAGTACCGGGCTCTCGGAGCCCTGAGAGGCGGGAGGCAAAAGGATCGGAAAAAAATCCTGTCCGTCCTTCTGGGCATCGCACTGGCGATCATCATCCTTCTGATCGTCACGCCGCAGCTCCTGAAAGCCGACAGCGGCGGGTTTAAAAACCTTGTTTACAACATCTTTTACTTTTTACGATTCGACTGGGTGAAAATCCTGGAATTCCTGCTCTATTGCTTTTTAGCCGTCCCCACAGCGGCCTATCTGTTCGGGCTTGCTTCAGGCAGCGCAGTCAAGCGCGGCACGGATGCCTTCACAGAGGAAAAAGCGGAAAAGGCCGTCGCCGCCGTAAAAATTACGCCGCCGGTGACGATTTACATCATTCTCGGCGCTGTTTGCGTTATGTATATTATCTTTATTGGGTGCCAGCTTCCGTATTTTTTTTCCGCCTTCACCGGGACCCGGCCCGACGGCTGGCTCTCGTATTCCGAATACGCCCGCCAGGGCTTCTTCGAGCTGTGCGGCGTGGCGGCCATCAATCTGGCGCTCCTGACAGCGGCGAATATTCTCAGCAAAAAACCGCGGGAAAATCATGCTGTGCTGAAAGCTTTCAATATCATCCTGGCGCTCATCACGCTGCTCCTCATCGCCACGGCCTTCAGCAAGATGACGCTCTACATCGGCGCCTTCGGGCTCACGATCCTGCGCATCCTGCCGTGCGTCTTCATGGTCCTGCTGGCATTTATCTGCGTGGCTCTCATCGTCCTGCAAAAAGTTAAATTTTCCATCGTCCGCGCATCCCTCATCTTCGGGGCAGTGCTCTTCACAGCGCTCTGCCTTGCCGACACGGACAGCCTTGTCGTCCGCTACAACACGGACCGGTATCTGTCCGGTGCCCTGGACCAGTACGACACCGACATCCTTTACCGCTCCGGCCCCGCCGGCGTCCTCCCCGCTCTTGACGTGTTCAATACGACTTCAGACACCGTTCTCAAGGAAAAGATCGGGGCTTATCTGGCGGATCAGAAGGAGAGCGTCGGCCGTTTCAAAGGTGCCTACCGCGAGACGCTCCAGATGTCCGAAGCGTGGGAGATGATCAAGGACTTGAATTGACACACCGAAGACAGGGGGCGGCCATTGGCCGCCCCCTGTGTCGTTCCGCCCCGCTCCCCTTGGCTCCCTCTTGAGGGAGCTGGCGCCGCAGGCGACTGAAGGAGTGCCTGTGCCGCGTAACGCCGCAAGGTCCGCCCTTACGGTTTGATGTCTTTTCTAGTCCGCCGGGCCGGGTTCTCCTGAAAGCGGCAGCAAAAAGGAGTACAGCGGCGCCAGTGATACAAACGCGTCGCAGAGCGTTTTGGCGAACTTGGGCGCATACAGCTTATCGTGCCCCTTGTATTCGGCGATGACGCCGATGGTTTTCCTGTTGTACCACTCGGCGAGAAGGCCTTCCTTAATGCCCTTGGGCCGGCTGTATTCGTCACCGTAAATATGAAAGTCTTTCGGCAAGCCCAAGGCGATGCGCTCGAACCCGGCGGGGTTCGCGTCCAGCCGGTCGCGGAACTTCTTCATCACCGCTGCTGGCGCCATAAAATAGCCCATGCCATAAGAATAGCCCTCCGGTGTGATTTCAAAGAAGAAGCCGGGTTCGGCCGTCCATGCCTTGTGGTCGCGTTCCATGGAAAACCACAGATTCTCCTTGTACGGCCTGCCGTCCCTGAACCGCCGGGCGTCCCTGTGGATGCGCGCCACATGAAAATTGAGGTCCAGCTTTGTCTTCTCCGTAAAGCAGGTCCAGACCTCGTCGGCCAGCGCCCGAAGCGGCGTCTGCAGATGATCGGCATACTCCTGCTTATGCTCCATAAACCAGCCGCGTTCGTTATTAAGGCCGATACCCCATAAAAACTCCGTCGTTTTCTCGTTAAACCCTGTAAACATCGTTGTTCTCCGATAATCTTGATCTCTTCTTCAGAAATTCCAGCTTTGTCTCGCTGATAATAAAGGCTGCGAAGGACAGCAGAAAACCGAGGCCGAGCTTCAGGGAAAGCACCTCGCCGCAGAAAACGATGGAGGCCGCCGCGCCGAAGACAGCTTCGAACGTCATGATGACGGAGGCCTGCGCCGGTGGCGTGTGCTTCTGCCCGTAAACCTGCAGGTAAATACACAGAGCCGTGCTGGCGACTGCCATAAAGACCAGGTTCCATATCGTCGCAGGGGGGATGTTTTGGGGCACCGGCTCGAAAATCAGCGCCAGGACGCCCGCGATGATCCCCGCCACGGCAAACTGCAGCATCGTCAGGAGGACCGGGCTGCGGTTGTCGACGGCCTTGCTCGTGACGATAATATGGACCGCGAAAAAGAACCCGCAGACAAGCGTCAGCGCGTCGCCAACCCCCAGCTGAAAATTGTCGTTCAAGGAGATGAGCCCGACGCCGCCCAGTCCGATGACGGCGGCCATAATATTATACCTGTCCGGCCGCTTTTTATTGACGAGCCAGTATAAAAACGGGACGATGATGCAGTAGGCAGCTGTCAGAAAAGCGTTTTTTCCCGGCGTCGTCCGCATCAGACCGTACGTCTGGAAGGCGTAAGCGGTAAACAGCACCACACCCATCAGCGCCCCGGCGCCAACATAGCGCCAGCTGAGCTTTTTCAATTCGCGGAAGCCAGCGATCGGGAGAATAACGGCGGCGCCTAAAAAACGGAACGCCAATATGTAAAGTGTTGTGATGTTATTCAGCGCCAAATCCATCAGGACGAAGGAAATACCCCAGATCAGGGTGGCAAGAAAAAGCGCCGCTCTGCCCAGGTTCTTTTTATTATCAGTCACAGTATTACCTCATTACCCTTGCTTTTTTAAAGCTTTTGCATATAGGCGGCGGCCGATTTGGCCATCAGGCGCTTCGTGCCGACGCCGTCGAAGGCGACCTCCAACAGGGCGTCGCCGCCGGCGGGCTGGACATCGGTGATCATCCCGCGCCCAAAAACCTTGTGGCTGACGATGTCGCCCTTACTGTAAGAAACAGCGGGCGGAGGGGCTGCCGCCACCGGCAGAGGCCAGGGCTTCAGCTCCTTTTTTCCATACGCTTTTTGTCCCGGCTCTCCTGAGCGATAAGTCCTGCTGTCGGTACAGTGAGAGCTCTCCTGCCTGTCCGCGCCGTCGTCGTCAAAGCTGTAGCCGGCAGGACTGAAGAGGGGAGCGGGCCGTTCAATATTTTCGTCCGAAATTTCGTCGACGAAGCGCGAGGTTTTGCCCGCCGTCGTCTTGCCGAAGATCATACGCTGCCTTGCGCTGGTGAAATAGAGCTTTTCCTTGGCTCGCGTCATGGCGACGTAGCAGAGCCGCCGTTCCTCCTCCATTTCTTCCGGCTCCCCTATGGTGCGGATCCCCGGGAAGATACCCTCCTCCGCGCCCACGATGAATACCGTCGGGAATTCGAGCCCCTTGGCGCTGTGCATCGTCATCATAACGACGCTGTCGGCGCCCCTGTCATACTGGTCGATATCCGTATAGAGGGCGATTTCGTTCAAAAAATCAAAGAGCGTGCCGCCCTCCGTCTCCTTCAGGAAGTTGACAATATTACTTTTCAGCTCCCGCACGTTTTCAATCCGCGTCAGGTTCTCGTCGGTCGCCTTTGCTTCCAGCACGCGGACATAGCCCGTTTTATCGATGAGTACGTCGTAAAAGCTGTCCAGCGGCATGGTCTCCGAGAGCTCCCGGAGGTCATCGAGCAGCTTTACGAACTGGCTGAGCTTTGCTTCCGACTTGTGTAATCCCTCGTATTGCCCGGAAGCTTTCAGCACCTCGAACACCGGCAGCTGTTTTGTTGCAGCGATCTCCTGGACGAGATCCAGCGTCACCTGCCCGATCCCCCGGGGCGGGGTGTTGATAATGCGCATGAGGCGCAGATCGTCTGCCGGATTGTGAATGACGCAGAGATAGGCCAGCATGTCCTTGATTTCAGCCCGGTCGAAGAACCGGGTGCCGCCGATGATGCGGTACGGGATACCGCTCCGTTTAAAGGCGTATTCCAGCTGGTTGGACTGGGCGTTGAGGCGGTACAGGACCGCGTGGTCGCTCCATTTGCCGCCGTCCGCCAGGTTCTGGATAATCTGGTTCGTCACAAACTGGGCCTCTTCCCGTTCGTCCCGGGCGACATAGAGCGTCAGCATGTCGCCGCCCTCTTTTTCCGTCCACAGCTTTTTGCCCTTGCGGCCCTTGTTGTTTTTAATCACATCGTTGGCCGCGTTCAGAATATGGCTGGTCGACCGGTAGTTCTGCTCCAGGCGTATGACCCGGGCGTCCTTGTATTTGCTCTCAAAGCTCAGGATGTTTTCGATCGTGGCGCCCCGGAACTTATAGATGCTCTGGTCGTCGTCCCCGACGACGCAGATGTTCGCTTGACGGCGTGGCGGCACGCCGTCATTGCTGCCTCCGGCCAGGGCGCTGGCCAGCAGGTACTGGAGATTGTTCGTGTCCTGGTATTCGTCAATGAGTACATACCGGAACCGCCGCTGGTAATAGTCCAGTACATCCGGATTTTCCGTCAGCAGTTTGACGGCAAATAAAATGAGGTCGTCGAAATCCAGCGCGTTGGAGGCCTTCATTCGATTCGAGTATTCCATATACGCCCGGCCGATGTGCCGCTTTCTGATATCGCCGCTCTTGTCTGCGGACTGATAAAACGCCTCCGCGGATATCATGGCATCCTTGGCTTTGCTGATGTAATTGAGGACGGTGCGGTACGGGTATGTCTTGTCGTCCATGTCCAGCTCCTTGAGGATCCGCTTCATCAGCGACTGGCTGTCCGACGTGTCGTAGATGGTAAAGGAGCGGTCGAAACCCAGGCGGTCGATGTCCCGCCGCAATATGCGGACACAGGCCGAGTGGAACGTTATGGCCCAGACGTCGTCGGCGCCCGTTCCCAGCATCCGCTCCAGGCGCGCCTTCAGCTCGTCCGCCGCTTTATTCGTAAAGGTAATCGCTATGATGCGCCACGGCTCCACAGGTTCGACGGCACAGAGATTGAGCGCGCGTTCGGCGTGGTCGGGCGCCGGGTTTTTCGCGTAGCCTTCGAGAAATTTGAGGTCCTGCTCCGTCGCGTACGCCGGGAGCTCGTCTGTGTCCGCTCCCCGCCCGTATTTGATCAGGTTTGCGATCCTGTTGATGAGAACCGTCGTCTTCCCGCTGCCCGCCCCCGCCAGAAGCAGGAGCGGCCCCTCCGTCGTCAGGACAGCCTGGCGCTGTATATCGTTTAAATGCATGAAATCCAATGCGATCACATCACGCCGCGCCCGTATGAAGTTTTCCGTAAATGTGCCGCTCATGCGCTGTCTCCTTAATACAAAATGTTGGTTAACGGGCATCATTATATACTAAATAGAGCCGCCGTGCAAATATAAAAGAAGCGGCCAACGGGAGCTGTGACGCTCCCGTTGGCCTAAAGGTTATGAGGATAATAAAATGAAAAAAGATAAAAAGATGGAATTGGCAACCCTACGATTTTTATATTAACAGACAGATGTTAATAAATATACATTTAATTATTTCAAAACTATTAAATATTGAAAAAAATTTTTACTTTTTTTATGCAAATTATAAAATTATTCGTCAAATCAGTCGAAAGCGGGGCCATACCATTTCGCAGAATAGACGTATGAGACATTCGGACAACTTTCGACCGGCGCCAACATTGCAAAGCGGCGGTTCTGTTTTCCACCCTCGGACGGCAGTGTTCTGACATAATACCTGTCGGCTTTGACGAGCCGCACCGCGGCGGACACGGCATCGGGGACCCGGCTGCCGGGTGATAGGAGCAATTCTTTCATATGAACGGCGCCGTTCTCCCCCGGTTCGATGACGGCGCAGCCTGTGCAGCCCCCGTTCCCGCCGTTCCGCAGAAGCTTATAAAGCCCTCCGCCCGCTTTTTTGCAGAGATACTGCTGGTATGTCAGCGCGCGCTCCTCCATATCGATATACGCGCAGCTCCTGAGCAGGCTCTGGCGGATGCGCCTGTATTCCGCCGCTGAAACGGGAGCCATCGTCAAATGGCCATCCCGGGCCGGCAAATCAGCCGTTGAATATTCGGCCTCGCAGGCTTCAAAGAAACTCCGGAAGTCCGTGCGCTTCTCGTAGAAAGCGAACAGCCCCTCGTCGGCCGGCTTCAGAACGACGGCGGGATATCCCTTTTTCGCGGCCTGCGCGCAGGCCATACGCGTCACGGCCTCGCCGTACCCGCGCCCGCGCCATTCCGGCAGCGTGGCGATGGCATAGAGCATCGCAACAGGATAACACCTGGCGGCGCTATCCTGTTCGGTACATTGTCTGCCCGGGCGCCCGTCGATGTGAAGGCATGGCAGAACAAGCTCCCCCACCGGCAGGATATACGCCGCCGAAACGGGATTGCCGCCAATGTCGATAACAACCGTCAAATCAGTCGAAAACCAGGTGCTGAAGAAATGCCCGATCTCCTCGTCGCCGTCGCCGAAGACTGTTTTCCACAATGCCCTGAGCTGCGGGACGTCTTCCCCCCGGGCGAGTCGGACGATTTTTTTGTTCCGATCCGTCATGACATCAGATATGTGCCGGGCGCAAGCTCCCTTATCATGCGCTCCAGCTCCTTCAGGTCGACGAAGGTCTCCGGTCTCCGCCCCGGATCCCGGAGGAGCGCCGCCGGGTGGTACAGCGCCATAAACTTGATACCGTCCTTGTCATACCACTTTCCGTGGTCGCGGGTGATCTTGAAATCCTCGCCGATGAGCCGGCCTGCCGCAATGCGCCCCAAACAGACGACAATTTTCGGCCTCAGGAGCCTGAACTGCGCGCGCAGCCAGTCGATGCACGCGTCCTGCTCCGCGTTGAGCGGGTCGCGGTTTTTCGGCGGCCTGCACTTGACGATATTGGCGATATAGATGTTCTTAGTCCGGTCGAGGCCGATGATCTTCAGCATATCGTCCAGCAGCTTCCCCGCCCGTCCGACGAAGGGCTCGGCCTTCAAGTCCTCCTGCTCGCCCGGCCCCTCGCCCACGAACAGCACCTCAGCGCCCCTATTCCCCACCCCGAACACCACATTTGTCCGCGTCTCATACAGTGCGCATTTTGTGCAGCTTTTGCAGGCGTTTTCAAGCTCGTCCCACGACAGCATAAGTGAACCTCCAGAGGAAAAATCCTGTTTGAGGCAAAGTATACATGAATTCCCGCCAAAAGTCTACGTTTCCCCTCACGAAGTTCTTGACTAATGCCCTTCCAGAAGCTATAATAACTAAGCTTGACGCTCCACCCCTGTTCTATCAGCATCTCATAACTAAATACCATACGGAGAAGTCGCCTAGCTTGGTCGAGGGCGCACGATTGGAAATCGTGTAGGCGTCAAAAGCGTCTCGAGGGTTCGAATCCCTCCTTCTCCGCCAAAAAACCGTCGCAACAGCGACGGTTTTTATCTATATTAGCCGGCTCTTTTTCGTTTATGCGTTTTGACTAATAAATGGCACCATATGACGACCGCTTATGTTTCCAAGGTACATTTTTTCAGGGACAAGCGGATATGCTTTGAATTGGTGGAAGATTATTGATATGATGCAAGCAGTATCACGAAAAAAGGACGAAAGGTAGCCACTCATGTTAACGAAAAGACAAAACCTTATGGAAACGATTACCGGGGGGAAGCCGGACCGCTTTGTCAACCAATACGAGCCCTTTGCCATCATGTACGGTACGCCCGTTACGATGCAGAGTCCTATGCCCATGCCCGGGCAGCACAATGTGGTCGACGCCTGGGGCGTCACACGTTCCTGGCCGGAGGGTACGCCCGGTGCGTTCCCGGTACATGACGAACAGCACATCGTCGTCAAGGACATTGCCAGATGGCGCGATTATGTAAAGGCCCCCAAGGTCGATTTCCCTGCCTCCGCATGGGAGCCGGCGATTGCCGAGATGGAAAAGATCGACCGCAAAGAGCAGTTCGCCACGCTCTTTTACGCGCCCGGCATTTTTGAGCAGAGCCATTATCTGATGGAGATATCCCGGTGCCTCTTGGCCTTTTACGAGGAGCCTGAAGCCATGCTGGAGCTCATCGAATACCTCACGGATTTTGAGATCCGGTACGCCGAGCAGGTCTGCAAATATCTGAAGCCTGACGCTCTCTTCCAGCACGACGACTGGGGTACCCAGATCTCCACGTTCATCTCCCCCGACATGTTCGAGGAATTCCTGCTGCCCTCCTACAAAAAGCTGTACGGCTATTTCAAGGATAACGGCGTCCAGATCATCATGCATCACTCGGATTCATACGCCGCCACCCTCGTTCCGTTCATGATCGACATGGGTATCGACATCTGGCAGGGCGTCATGAAGGGGAATAACATCCCCGAGCTCCTGAAAAAATACTACGGTCAGATCACATTTATGGGCGGCATCAACAGCGCCGACGTGGACTTCCCCGGCTGGACCCAGGAGATCGTCGCCAATGAAGTGAAGCGCGCCTGTGAGGAATGCGGCAAGCTCTATTTTATCCCCAGCGCCTCCCAAGGCCTGCCCATGAGCAACTACCCCGGTGTTTACGATGCCCTGACAAAGGAAATTGACAACGTATCGAAAATCATGTTCAAATAGCCGTCAAATGGTAGAAAACAGGGATAGGATTTGGACCCGTGACTTTGTGACGATTTTTATCGTCAGCTTCGTCATGAATATGGGGCAGTTTATGATGAATACGCTGATCCCCAAGTATACATATCAACTGGGTGGCGACGCCACGGTTGTGGGGATGGTAACGGGTATCTTTGCGGTGACGGCGCTGGGTATCCGGCCTGTGGCGGGGCCGGCGATGGATTACTTCAGGAAAGACCGGCTTCTGACGCTCTCAATCGGCGTGATCACGCTGTCGTTTGCTTGTTACGGCTTCGCGCGGGGCATTCCGATGCTCGTCGCGGCGCGGCTCTTGCACGGCTTCGGTATCGGGCTGTCAGCGCCTTTGAGCCTGGCTCTTGTCACCAACATCCTGCCGGCCGGAAAAATAGCGTCCGGGCTGGGCGTTTTTTCGCTGGGCTCGGCGGTCGCCACCGCCGTCGGACCGTCGATCGGCCTGAAGCTGGCGGATGTCATCGGCTATAATAACACGTTCTTCATCTGCACAGCCCTGATGGCAGCTTGCTTTGGGCTCTCCCTGAGGATCAGGGCGGACATTCCCGAGCGGGCGGAGCGGTTTAAGATTTCGCTGAATCAGATCGTCGCGCCGGAGGTTATCCTGCCAACTCTTGTAATCTTCTTCCAGATCATCTCGTTTTCCAGTATCAATTCCTTTATCGCCATATACGGCGGTCTGGCGGGCGTCGCGGATATCGGCCTTTATTTTACGGCCAATGCGGTCTGTCTCATCGTTATCCGGCCCTTCAGCGGAAGGATCGCCGACCGATTCGGCCTTGACAAGCTGATCATTCCCGGCCTCTTTATCTTTATCGGCGCCCTTGTCCTGACCAGCTTCAGCAATACGCTGCCCACGTTTATCCTGGCCGGCGCCGTGACGGCGATGGGCTTCGGCATCAGCGAGCCGATGTTACAGACGATGAACATGCAGCTCGTGCCAAAGGAACGCCGCGGCGCGGCGGGCAACACGAACTATCTGGGGGTCGATGTGGGCATGCTGATCGGGCCGACCCTCGCCGGCTTTATTGTCACCGGATTCCAGAAGTCCACCGGCAACGAGCTGCTCGGCTATTCCGTCATGTTCAGGGTGATGGTGGTGCCTGTTATCGTCTCCATCATCCTGTTTATGCTCAGCAGAAAGAAGCTCCTCGCCCGGATAAAAGCCCTGTCCGGCAGCTGATTTATTTGCGAATCGTGTGGACTTCCGGCCTGCGTAAGTGTATAATTTTTCCGTGAAAGGAGAGATGACCATGGCAAACGATTTATTCGGCGGCCTTGGCGGCCTGATGAAGGGCCTGTCCGGCTTTATGCCCCAGGACGACCCGAACGTCATACTGATGAACGCGCAGAACGAGATCAACGATCTTAAAAATCAGGAAGAAGCGGTTTATACGGAAATCGGGAAACTGGCCTGGGCCCAGAACCCGGGCGCCTTCCCCGAGCAGAAGAACAGGCTCGAGCTGATACGGCAGAATCTTTCCGCGGCCGAAGCAAAGCTGAATGCAAAGCAGCAGGAGCAGAAGGCGGCCGAGCAGGCCAAAAAGGAAGCAGAAGCCCGCACGAGCTGCCCTAAGTGCGGCGCCAGGAACCCCGACGGGGTGAAGTTCTGCCAGGAATGCGGCACAAAGCTGGGCGCGGCGAAGGCCTTCTGCACGAGCTGCGGCCAGGAGAATCCGCCCGGCACCCGCTTCTGCGGCAACTGCGGCAAGCCCCTCTCATCTCTGTAACAAAATTGTAATACAAAATTGTGGAATTTCTCTTGCATTTGACAGATATCAGGTATAGAATGGTAAAAAATTCGAAAGGAGGGCCGAAAATGAAAATCAGGTATATGTTTGAAATCCATCTGGCGCAGACAAACGGACACAGCGCTGGGATTGGTGCGTCCATATATGAAAACTTCTGCGGCGGAGTCTTGCTTTCGGCCCCATCTTGACGGGTTCGAAATCAAATATGAGCTGCCGCAGGAGCAATCCTGCGGTATTTTTATGCTCATTTTGAGGGGGAGGATTTTAGAAAACTTGAAATCAGACGTTTTTTTAACCTTCTTTGCCGCCTGGAGCCCGGCGTTAACCCACCGTCGGGCGGCGGCAGAGCGTCCGCGTTTGTGAGGAAAGGAATTTTGTGAAAAAGGATAATCTCATGGCAGTCCTGCGTTACACCAGGGGCTACAGGCTGCCGATCATACTG
Organism: Clostridiales bacterium; assembly: GCA_012718935.1. GTDB lineage: Bacteria > Bacillota > Clostridia > Oscillospirales > Oscillospiraceae > Sporobacter. Next base: position 3,607 of record JAAYBH010000402.1, on the reverse strand, counting down.
GGCTTTTTGCTGCTGTTTTCGGAGCTCATCATCAGCTTCGTCCAGCCCCTCGTCCTGTCGGTGACCATCGACTCGGTGCTGGGCAGCAAGCCGCTCTCAGCCCCCTGGTATTTTTCCTGGCTGATCGACGCCCTCGGCGGCCTCGACACGATTAAGCGCAACATCTGGATCATGGCGGCGACGATCGTCGGTTTCCAGCTTGTTTTAGGCGTCGTTCGGTACTTTAAAGCCCAATGCAACAATGTCTCCGGTGAGGGCATCGTCAAATCGCTACGTGACCGGCTCTACGCCCACATCCAGCGGCTGCCCTACGCCTGGCACGCCAATGCCCAGACGGGCGACATCATCCAGCGGGCAACGAACGACATGGAGACGGTCCGCCGCTTCTTCAATACCATGATGCAGGAGCTGGTCCGCACCGTCGTCATGCTCGTCGTCGGCATCTTCGTCATGTTCACCCTGAGCGTGCCGCTGACGCTGATCACCGTCGTCCTCACCGTTCCGGTCATTGTCACCTCGATTGCTTACTTTAAAAGGATCAGTAAGATCACCACCGTCCAGGAGGAAGCCGAGGGCAGGCTCTTCGCCGTTATCCAGGAGAACCTGACGGGCACCCGCGTCGTCCGGGCTTTCGGGCGGCAGGTTTTCGAAATGGAAAAATTCAACGAAAAGAACGAGGAGAACAGGCAGAAAACCTTCTCCGTGATCCGCGCCTTCGCCGGTCTCTGGTCGACGCTGGACGGCATCTGCGGTCTGGAGATTACGGCGGTCCTTGTCGCCGGCATCCTGCTTGTTGTCGGCGGCCGGCTGACTGTCGGCGCCTTCACCGCCTTCACCTCCTACGTCTACCTGTTCTTCTGGCCGATTCGAGGCTTCGGACGGGCGCTCAACGACTTCAGCCGAACCCTGGTGGCGTCGGGGCGCATCGAGGAGGTCATGAAAGCCGGGGAGGAGCAGGATCTCGACGAGGGCTTCACCCCCGACTTAAACGGCGACATATGCTTCAAAGACGTCTGCTTTGCCTATGACACGGTACCCGTCCTCAAGGACCTCAACATGACGATCCCCGGCGGCGCCACCGTGGCGTTTTTAGGCGGCACCGGCTCCGGTAAATCGTCCGTCTCGCTCTTGCTGCAGCGGCTTTACGACCTTAAGAGCGGGAGCATCACCATCGGCGGCTGCGATATCAGATCCGTAAAAAAGACCCATCTCCGAAGCCGCATCGGCATCGTCCTGCAGGAGCCCTACTTATATTCCAAAAGCATCCTGAAAAATATCGGCATCAAATTCCGGGAGCCCGCGCTGCAGGAGGTTACGGAAGCCGCCGTCAGCGCGGCGGTCCACGACGACATTATGTCCTTCGAGGAGGGCTATGAGACGCTCGTGGGCGAGCGGGGCGTCACGCTGTCGGGCGGCCAGAAGCAGAGGGTGGCGATCGCCCGCGCCCTGATGGGTAAAAGCGACGTGCTGATCTTTGACGACTCCCTCTCGGCTGTGGACACAAAGACGGACGCCGCCATCAGGGAGACACTGACGAAGCGGCGGCAGAACGTCACCACGATCATCATTTCGCACCGCATCACAACGCTCATGGCGGCCGATAAAATTTTCGTCCTGGGGGACGGTCGCGTCGCCGAGGAAGGCAGCCATGCGGAGCTGATGGCGCTGGGCGGCATCTATAAGCGGACCTACGATATCCAAAGCGCCAATATAGAGGAAGGGAGTGAATAAGGCATGGACATGATCGACGAAAAAGATTATCAGAAGCAAAAAATAAAGCCCGAGACCTGGAAGACCATCTTCGGTTTTGCCGGCAAATACAAAAAATCCTACGTCAAGGTCATAGGCGGCGGCATGTACATCGGCGTGATCGACCTTTTGATGTCCTTTATCACCATGTGGGCCATCGACGGCTTTATGGCCGCCGGTTCGACAAAGGGTCTGCCGCTCTTCATCATCATCGTCATTGCGCTGCAGGTGCTCGTCGTGCTGGGCGTCCTGATGATCGTCCGCAGCGCCGGCTATCTAGAGGCCAACATGAGCGCCGACATCCGCCGCGCGTCCTTCCATAAGCTCCAGACCATGAGCTTTTCTTACTTTGACAAGACGGCGGTGGGTTATCTCATCACCCGTCTCACCAACGACACATCCCGCGTCACGGAGATCATCTCCTGGGCCGGCATCGACCTGGGCTGGGGCGCCATGGCCATCGTGTCGAGCCTTATCGCCATGTTTGCCGTCAACTTAAAACTGGCACTCATCACGGCGGCCACCGTTCCGTTTCTGGCCCTGATCTCCGTCTACTTTCAGAAGAAGATGCTCAAATACCAGCGGGAGTCGCGCAAATATAACAGCATGATCACCTCCGGCTTCAATGAGGGCATCACCGGCGCCCAGACCACGAAGACCCTCGTCCGCGAGACCCTCAATTATGAGGATTTCACGGCCGTCACCGGCGATATGAAGCGGTCCACCATGAAGGCCGCCACCATCTCCGCCGTCTACCTGCCTGTCGCCTTCTTCATCATCAGCCTGGCCGTCGGCTTTATCCTTCTCCAGGGCGGGCACGATGTGATGAACGGATGGATTACCATCGGGCAATTGAACTTTTTCATCAACATCGGCAACATGATGTTCGAGCCCATCCGGAACTTCGCCGGGCTGTTCGCCGGCTTCCAGCAGTCCCAGGCGGCCGCCGAGCGCGTCGTCGAGGTGCTCCGGTCGGAGCCCGATATCACCGATACCCCCGAGGTTTTGGAAAAGTACGGCGACGCCTTCGCTCCTCTGCGGGAGAACTGGGAGTCCATCACCGGGTCTGTGGAATTCAGGGATGTCTCCTTCCGCTACAAGGAAAACGAGCCCGTCTTAAAGAACTTCAACCTCAGGGTCCGGGCGGGCGAGACCATCGCCCTCGTGGGCGCTACCGGAGGCGGCAAATCCACCATCGTCAACCTTGTCTGCCGGTTCTATGAGCCCTATGAGGGCGCCCTCCTCTTGGACGGCGTCGATATCCGGGAGCGCAGCCAGCTGTGGCTTCAGTCCTCTCTGGGCTACGTCCTTCAGACGCCGCACCTCTTCTCCGGCACCATAAAGGAGAATATCCGCTACGGCAAGCTCACTGCCACGGATCAGGAGGTTGAGGAGGCGGCCAAAACTGTGGGCGCCCATGAGTTCATCATGAAGCTTGAAAAGGGCTATGACACCGAGGCCGGCGAAGGCGGCAACCTCATGTCCACAGGCCAGAAGCAGCTCATCTCCTTCGCACGCGCCATTCTCGCCGACCCGAGGATTTTCGTCCTCGACGAGGCCACCAGCTCTATCGACACCGAATCGGAAATGAAGATCGAAGCCGCCGTCGGCGCGCTCCTAAAAAACCGCACCAGCTTCATCATCGCCCACCGCCTCAGTACCGTCCGCCACGCCGACCGCATCCTCGTCATCGACGACGGCGAAATGCTCGAGCAAGGCACCCACGCCCAGCTTATGAAACAAAAAGGCAGATATTACGAGCTGTACATGACTCAATTCAAAACCGAACAATTCGAAAAATCCCTCGCCGCCATCTAACCCCCTCGACCGCCGGGCTTACCCCCGGCGGTTGTTTATT
>JAAYBH010000401.1 GCA_012718935.1 Clostridiales bacterium | reverse complement strand
TCTTCAACCTTTTCCTCAGTTGCCGTCGTGCCCAGCAGCATTCTCGCCGGATCACCGGGAGTAAGATCAATTATTACCAGTACGATTAATGAAATTCCAAGCAGCGTTGGTATGAGCATCAGTAACCGTTTGAGTATGTATTTAACCAACTTCTATGATCTCCTTTCTGCTTGCGATTGCCAAATTCCCAATAAGCCTGAATTATAGCGTCTCAAATGTTATTCGGCCCAGTCAGGCTTAGGCTGGCTTACGCCTTCTGAGTAGGATGACGCATTCAATCCCGCAAAGCACTTGCCGCAGATATTGCACCACTTATCCGGCTCCAGCCTGCATTTACGAACATTGTCGCCTTCATAGTAATATTCCCACTCGCCGTTATCCTTCTTTCTGCGAAGCACCTTGTGCCAGATGCCGTCAAGGAATGTCGCCTGGAACATTACCGGCTTCCTCAGATCGAAATATATCGGGCAATGCCATACATTCGCCGGGACGCGAATTACGCAAGGCTTATCGACGACGATTTTCTCCATATGGTCAGGATCATCACCAATAAACATGGTGATCGTCGCGTCGAAATCAAATATGTCCGGAAAATTTGGCCCTACAAATACAAGGTATTCATCTGCGTGATGATGGAAGTGTGGAAGTTCCATCTGATTGGATTTTGTAAATACCTGGAAACCGATGTGATAATGTGATCCGGGAAAATCATGGTCACCGTGCATATATGCCTGTGGTTTTGCGCACCAGTCGCCCCAGTAAGTAACCATTTCCGGTAGTTCGTACTTGAGGTAATCATATTTTCCTGTGTATTTCCGTTTCCTGTCCGGCTCAAAGTCTTTGTATTCAGCTTCGTTATAGCCTGTTTCGCTCAGCTTGCCATAGCACTTGCCGCACATTGTGCATTTCCCGCCGGGTCTTTCCTTGCACAAGCGCACATCGTCCCCGTCATAGATATACTCATAGGTTCCGTCTTCTTTGAGGCGGCGTGTGATTTTGGACCATGTGCCGTCAAAATATGCCTGCTGGAATATGATGGGCTTATTGATGCGGAAACGAATCGGGCAATGCCACATATATGGCGGGATTTTAATCACTGTAGCTTTGTCGATGACAATGGTTTCCATGTTATCCGGATCTTCACCGATATCCAGCTCGACAGTCGCGTCAAAATCAAACACGTCAGGCACATTTGCGCCCAGAAACACAAGGTATTCATCTGCCGCCATGTGGAAATGCTGCTCCTCAAAGTCCACTGACTTTTTGAAGGTCTGGAAGCCAACATGATATGTAGACCCCGGCATACTGGTCTCCCCACGGAAATACGCCATGGGGCTTGCGCAAAAATCTCCCCAATGCGATTCTTCCGGTACAAGCTCAAACACGCAGGTATCTCTGAATTTTCCCATTCAATTTACTTCCCTGTATTATGTAGTAGTATTTATTAAAGCCCCTCTCCAAGGGCTGTGCTGCATGAACATAGCAACAAGAGCGATGTATTCACAGCTCGATATATGATGTCCTGAAGCCGTTTCCTTCGTATGTATGGCCTCTTCCCCAGCTGCATGACCAGCAGAAGATTCCGGCAAACGCACCGCTTCCCCAGTATCCTCCGCGGTACATGTATGCATCCGGTAAACCGTTATTCAAATACGCGTACTGCTCTTTGTAGTCATAATATGGCTCATTGAATATTAAGCCGTATGCGATCAGCAGTTCTTTTGCCGCGTTACCGATCGTGTCATCACAAGTGATGAAAGACATGTCGCATCTTCTCAGCATATCCGCTTTGGAGGGCGGTTCATTTGCCGTAAATACCCATTTGGAGCCCCAGCCCGCAACATCAAACGGCTCAGCCTGATAATCTGCTTTTACCGACCTCGGAGTGGTGCCTTTCCCGTCAGGCTTAATATACTCGCCTGTTGCGGAGTCGATAGCCCTCCACGCGCCGGAATCTGAATCCTGTGAGTTTTGTATGTCTGCTCCGTCGTTATCCGGCAACACCTGAAGTTCGCCATACACAAATCTGACTCCGCCTATCCACTCTGATAAATTGCCGTTCAGATCCCATATGCCGGAAACAGTCCTGTCATGGGACCATGTCAGCGGACCTGTGCCGGTAAGGACACGCTTGGCGCCTTTTTCATCGCAGGATACGGGAGACGCACGGAAAATATCCTCTCTTTTGTCTTTTCCGTGGTCATTGTTTCCGTAGGGAAGAAAGCCGTTTCTTTTACACCAAAGCGCAACAGCGCCCCATTCCTGAACGGTAGTCAAATGCCATCCCCGGCCTTTTTCCGCGCTCTTATTGTAGGAGAGCGTAATGTCAACTTCGTTGCACGGTACCTGCATGGGCAGCGAATACCCCACGCCGTCTATGTCCGTATTCTGATATTTTGAGATATAAAAACCGTCGCGTTCCACACCGTTAACAATAAATGCGGGATGCACTCTGTCAGAGCCGTTTGTAATTACCTGATTCATTTTAAACTTAGGTATATAAACCATTACTGATGGTTTTTCAAAGCTGTCATACAGTATTTTATTGTTGGGGCAGGCAGCCTTAAACAATATTTCACTCATATCCATGCCGCCCATTATTATGGTTCCCCCCTTTGTTTTACTGTGCGCAATCGGTAGCCCTCTATCGTAACGGAGCCGTTCAGGATTGCGCTCTTCGGGCAGAAGTCTTCCAGCTCGTCATGCAAAATCCACATACTGAGCTTTATATTATCACCACCCGTCTAATCGCGTTAACAAATACTGAGCTTTATTATATCAAACGAAAAAAACATTTCAATAGGTCTCTAGCTACTTAAACCGTTTTATGATACAATGAATCCATAAAAAATTGGTTAAAGGAGTATTGGAATGTTTCAGTTTGCACCAGTTTCCGACCGCATCCGGCGCATCCGCGAAAAGAAGGATGTTTTCACCGGCGGCAAATATATGACAATAAATTCTGAACGCACAAAAATATATACCGATTATTGCCGGGCGCATGACAATGAATACCCCATCCTCAAGCGGGCCGGTGCCCTGTATGCCTGGTGTGCCACCCGGCAGATCAATGTTTTCGACGATGATGTTTTTATCGGGACACCCGGACCGGACCCCCAGTCCCTCTCTCCCTATGTGGAGTGGAGCGCCGACTGGATTCCCGGGGTTACCGACGCCACCGACGAGGATTTCAGGAAGGCCTTTATGTCGACGGATGCCATCCATATGAGCCTTGAGCAGCGCGAGCACTTCCGCGAGGCCTATGATTACTGGAAGGATAAGACGCTGGCAAAAATGGTCGAAGGCGCCATGACACCGGATATGTGGGATGCCTTCGGCAACGGCTGCATCCTCAACGGGATGGTCATGAACGGCCGCCGGTTCGACGCCGTCTCCGGCATGCCCCAGGGCCATTATGTAGCGAACTTCGACAAGGTCGTCAACACCGGCTTCGGTGCTGTCCGGCGGGAGGTTCTGGAGAAGCTTGAGGCCCAGAAGGGCAAGCTCTTCGGCGACAAGTCCAGGTCTCACGTTTTCTACCATGCCGTTCTCCGCGTCTGCGACGGGGCGATCCTTCTGGCAAAACGCTATGCCGCTGGCTGCCGTGCAAAGGCGGAAACCGCCGAAAACGCCCGTAAGGCAGAGCTCCTGCGTATGGCGGACTCCCTCGACTGGATTATGGAAAACCCGGCCCGAACCTATTGGGAAGGTCTGCAGGCCATCCTCCTTTACGAGCTGATGCTGGTTACCGACGCCCAGCAGCACGGCCAGTCCATGGGCCGCGTCGACAAATACGTGGGACATCTCCTCCAAAAGGAGCTGGAGGCCGGTACAATCACGAAAGAACAGGCCCAGGAATATTCCGACGCCTTCATCCTCCGTATCTACGATATCATCGCTCTGCCTGGCTTCTTCCTGAACACAAAGCGTATCATCGAGCTCAACGAGGCCGGACGGAACCTCTTTACCTCCATCTACGACGGCATGACCGCTACCGCCGGCATCGCCCTCACTCTGGGCGGCATGAAGCCCGACGGGACGGACGACACAACGCCGGCAACAGCCCTGCTCTTGCAGACCTACGGGCGCATGGCCCTGCCGGACCCCACGGTCGCGCTCCGCATTAACAAGAATACGCCCGACGAGATCTGGCGGCTGGGCATTGAGTCTTCCAAGGTCTGCGGCGGCATCCCGCAGCTCCAGAACGACGAGATCATCATTGCGGCGCTGATGGATACCGGTATGTCAAAGGAGGATGCGTACAATTACAGCATTGTCGGCTGTGTGGAGCCCGCCGGCACAGGCAACGAGTGGCCGGCCTGCGGTATGACGGGCCGCGAATCCATCTGGAACATGATGGACGTCATACAGCTTACCATTAACGGCGGCGTCAACCCCAGGACGGGGAAGATAGCCGTCCCCTGCAAAAAGCTCTATGAATACGAGAGCTTCGACGAGGTCAAACAAACCTTCGAGACGGAGATGAAGTACGTCCTCGATTGGACGATTTCCTACGCCAATCTCTTTGAAATGGTCTATTCCCACTACTTCCCCTGTATCGTCGCCTCCTCCATGACGGAGGGCTGTCTTGACAGCGGCAGGGACGTCACCCAGGGTGGCGCGAAATACAACCGCACCGGCATCACCGCCTGCGGCACCGCCAACGTGGGCGACTCCCTCACGGCCATCAAAAAGCTCTGCTTCGACGACAAGACCGTTTCGCTCCGGACGCTTTATGATGCGCTCCAGGCCAACTGGGAGGGCTATGAGGACCTGCGTCAGACTATCATCAACGACGTGCCCCACTACGGCAATGATATCGACGAGGCCGACGAGCAGGCCGCCTGGGCTATCGGGCTTTTTGCCGACATCGTTTCCAAGCTGGAGGGCCCCCGGGGCAAATACTCCGGCGGTACCTTCACCATGACGGCCCACATCTACATGGGCGCTATGCTGGGCGCCACCCCCGACGGCCGGAAAGCCGGCGAGCCCATCGCCGACGCCATCTCATCAAGACAGGGCTTTGATAAAAACGGCCCCACAGCCTATCTCCGCAGCGCCGCCAAGCTGCCCCACCGCGCCCTCACCAACGGCGACCAGCTGAACATCAAGTTCACCCCGACCTCCGTAGAAGGCGACGAGGGCGCCATGAAACTCAGGCAGCTCATCTCAGCCTATTTCAAGCTCGGCGGCATGCAGGTCCAGTTCAACGTCGTCTCCACCAAGGCCCTCCGCGAAGCCCAGAAGGAGCCCGAAAACTACAAAAACCTCGTCGTCCGCATTGCCGGCTTCTCCACCTACTTCGTCACCCTCAGCCAAAACACCCAGGAGGACTTTATCAAAAGGACAGAGCTGGCGTTATAACCGTACAGGATGCGAAATGGCGGCATCCCGGCTCAAGCTGGGATGCCTCTTTTGCTTTGCAGAAAGAGTTTGTTGATAAAAGCGAAATAAGGGAATA
>JAAYBH010000400.1 GCA_012718935.1 Clostridiales bacterium | reverse complement strand
TTCGATCGACAGGTATCCGCGATGGGCCCAGTAAATCACGAGCGACACGACGTCGCGGTTGTCCACAACGCCGTCTATGATATACCCGATCTCGGAGGGCGTCAGTTTGTCGGGTGCGTAAAATTCGACGGTCCTGATAATTTTTTTATCCCGGCCATACAGTAAAAATAATACGAAGGCCAGCAGCACAAGCGCGGCAATGCCGATGAGCAGCGCCAAATCCACGGTCCCCTGGAAGGGAATCTCGAAATATCCCTCCGGCAGCAGCATGCGCATGGTGAAGGCTTCGTAGTTGTAAAGCTTCTCGCTGAGCTCGCCTGAGATCGTGTTGCCGTCGACACGGAAGGTCAGCGAGGCGGGATCATAGCCGGAACTGCCGTAGGAGCCGACTGAGAAGCCCAGCGTATCCGAATCGAAGCTTTTGGGCAGCGTCACGGAGAAGGAGACGTGGTCGATCGTCGTGTCCCAAACGGGACCGATGAGGTTGTAATAGACCTCGTCGGCCTCGGGAAGTCTGTCGTCATAGAACTGAATGCGGTAGGATATGCGATAGACCTGCGTACCGTCCACATAGTAATCTGCGTCGCCGATCTTGACGGTAACATAGCCGCCGCTCCTGCTGACGGAATAGTTCCGGCCGTCCACGCCAATATCCGAGATTTTGGCGCGCCAGTCCTTGCTGCCACCTTGGTCCGCGTCGCGCAGCCAGGTGCCCTGGCAGGGGATTTCCCGATAGATGCCATGCCGGGGCTCGCTGAAATTGACCGTGATGACCTCGGTGACGTCGTACTCGTTTGTTTCCGAGATATTAACCTTGACGTCGTAATTGGAGATTGTAAAATACTCAGCGGCCGACGCGGACACTGCGGTCAGCGCCGCTGTGAGCGCGGCGAGAATGAGGATCGCTAAGAGCTTCTTCACAGACATCTGTCCCTTTCTCAGTCTTTCGTGCCATATCCGAAAAGGACAGCATCGGCGGAGTGCCAGGCTCTGGCGATGCTGTCCTTCCAGGCGTATTGCGCCGGTATCAGAACTGGACCTTGACGTTCTGCCGCTCGGCATCTTCGATCTCAAACATCTGTTTTTTCTCCAGGTGCATCATACCCGCGACGATGACGCTGGGGAAGGCCTCGCGGGCGATGTTGAACTCCCGGACAATGGCGTTGTAGTACTTGCGGGCATTCATAATGTCGTTCTCGATGGCGTTCAGCTGGCCCTGCAGCTCCAGAAAATTCTCATTTGCTTTGAGCTCCGGGTAGCTTTCCGCCAGCGCAAACAGCGACTTGAGCGTTCCAGTCAGCATGTTTTCCCCCTTCGCCCGTTCCTCAAGCGACTGGGCACCCATGGCCATAGTGCGGGCCTTGACAATGTTGTCAAGGGTCGCGCTCTCGTGCCTGGCGTAGCTCTTGACGGTCTCGACGAGGTTGGGCACGAGGTCGTAGCGCTTTTTGAGGTAGACATCCATTGTCGAGAAGGCTTCCTCAAAGCGGTTGCGCAGCGACACAAAGCGGTTGTAGGTCCCGATAAACCAGATGACGATGATCAGCACGACGGCGCCGGCAATAATCCAGGGCCAGGGCATACAGCTACACTCCCATCCTTTAACTTAAATCCATACTATCAAACCGGGATGACCCTGTCAATATTTGCACCGTACTAAAGGAGAAAGCGGACGGTTGGGGCGTGTTATTCCAGGGTGCCCCGAACCGTCCGCTGCTTTGATTATGCCGCATAGTGTGAGCTTTTAGTTTTGTAAAGTCTTATCCCTTCATATCGCGCGCCTTTGGCGGGCGATATGAAGGGGATGTTTGGTCCGTTGTTTTTAATATCGGATTTGCCGCG
>JAAYBH010000399.1 GCA_012718935.1 Clostridiales bacterium | reverse complement strand
GGACACCCTGCTTAAAAGGCAGGTGCTCTGCCGACTGAGCTAACGGGTCATGTGGCTGGGATGGCAGGGATCGAACCTGCGAATGCCAGAGTCAAAGTCTGGTGCCTTACCGCTTGGCTACATCCCAATATCGATTTCTCTGCCTGATTCCCAAAAATATCAAATATTCAGCTGAATGATGCGTCAGTCCTTTTCTTACCGAAAAGGACTGAGTAAATGGGGTGGGTAAAGGGATTCGAACCCTCGACCCTCGGAACCACAATCCGATGCTCTAACCAACTGAGCTATACCCACCATATGGGGAATATCGGCGCAATGCGGCAGCGCTTATTCCCTGTTTTGTCCTATTGGCACGCCAAAAGGGATTCGAACCCCTGACCTACTGCTTAGAAGGCAGTTGCTCTATCCAACTGAGCTATTGGCGCGTATTCTTAATCGCTTTATACTCGTACTGGTCCCGATGTCAAACCAAGCGCAAAGCGCTGTTTGGAAGAGGAGAGGAAGAACATCGAAGCGAGCGAGGAATCGCCGCAGGCGGCTCTGAGACTTAGCGCAGATTGTTTTGACGAAGCGGGTGATGGGAATCGAACCCACGCGGCCAGCTTGGAAGGCTGGAATTCTACCATTGAACTACACCCGCATGTCTCATCGGATTAAAGCACTTTCTCGCCTTATTATGTTTTCTTTCGATCAAAAAAATCCGGTTAAATTGAGCAGGGTATAAAACGACGGCTTAAAAATAATAGCATCCGCACGCTATATTGTCAACATCTTTTTATCGCAATACGCACAGCTTTCTCCGTCGGCAGCTTTTGCCAGCACGGGCAGATATGATTCCGCCCAGGTGACGCATTTGGGATTTTCGCATTGAAGCCTCGTGTTATCGCTGACGGGCGCTGCGGGGATCCTCTCGTAATGGGTCATCTTCAGAAGAAGCGCCATCCTGATAAACATGCCGTATCGCGCCTGTTCAAAATAGACGGCGCGTGGATCGCCGTCAACGTCCCTGGCGATTTCGTCCACCCGGGGCAGCGGGTGCATCACAAGGCAGTCGGATTTCGCCATCTGCAGCTTCCGCCTGTTCAGGACATAGCTGTTTTTAAGCCGCTCATAATCCTTGGGGTCTGCAAATCTCTCCCTCTGAATGCGGGTCATATACAGCACATCCAACTGGGGCAGCGTGGATTCCAGATTCGAGATTTCAATATACTTCTGATTGAGGTTCTTAAGGTGCGCCAGCATGTAATCCGGGATGGAGAGCTCTCTTGGAGATATCAGGAAGAAGCTGATGTTAGGGAATTTCGCCAGCGCCAGGATAAGGGAGTGGACGGTCCTCCCGTTCAGCAGGTCTCCGCAGATACCGACATTTAAATTCCGTATGCCGCCGCGTTTTTGTGAAATCGTCGTGAGATCTGCCAGTGTCTGCGTGGGATGGAAGTGGCCGCCGTCGCCGGCGTTGATGATCGGCACATCGGAATAAAGAGACGCCGCCAAAGCTGCGCCCTCGTGAGGGCTGCGCATGACTATGGCGTCGGAGTAGGAGCTCATCATCCGGATGGTATCGGCCAGTGTCTCACCCTTCGCCGCCGATGTGGCGCCGGGTTCGGAAAAACCGATCACATCCCCTCCGAGGCGCATCATTGCCGTCTGAAAGGAGAAATTTGTCCGGGTGCTCGGCTCAAAAAAAAGCGACGCCATAACCTTTCCGCTGCAGGAGAGGCTGTAGTCGTCGGGCCGGGCAATGATTTCACAACAGAGCTGATATAAGTCGTCCCACCATGAAACCGATACGTCTTCGATACTGATGAGATGCCGCACTTCCAAACTATCATCTCCTTTTGCCTATCTTTATATTTATATCATATTAAGGACACAAAAGCAAGAAATATTATATGATGTTTACTTTGTGGACATTAATCCTCACAAGCCTCCATGCGGAAAATGACGGGGCGGACGCCGTCCGGACAAGCCGTCACGTGCACGTCGTCGCGTCCGTATACACGCCCCCCGCAGGCCAGTACGTTTGCAAATGTCGCGACCGCAAGCCACGCCGGCGGGCAAAATCCCTCCGGCATGTCGACCCCGTGGGGGCCTGTTGTAAAAAACACATCACCCTCTTTGAGCATCTCACAGGGGCCTTTCTCATGGGGCGGATACGCGTCGGCCAGGTCCTTGAAATAGAGGGTCTTAAGTACCGTGATTCTGCATCTTCCCATGATAAGCCTCCAGTTTTGTATTACCATCATTATACAGGTCTGATATAACGATTACAAGTAGGGCAAGAGCTCTGCTCTTGCCGACCTATGTGTTGTACGCGGCACAAGAACGGCGGGAGCAAGCTCCCGCCCTACATTGTCCTTGCAGGCTATATCACCTTGTTGATCGTGTACATGGATTGCAGCACCAGGAACTGGGTCCGGAACAGATCGTCGATGGTCCAGTAGCTGAGGCCGGCGAGGTTGTAGTCGTCTATCAGTTTGAGGCGGGCCCGGATGCTTCTGGCGTCGTCAAACCAGACCTCGTGCTGTCGGCGCTGGCTGTCGTAATAATTGAAAAACGGCGCCTGGGCTGTCGTATCAAATTGGATCTCGGCGCCGTTCCGCGCGGCGATCTGAATAGCCTCCGTATTTGTGATCGGATCCGCCGCGGACCCCTGGACGAAGGGCAGCGTCCAGTCGTAGCCGTAATTGGGCATCCCCATGAGGATTTTCCTCGCAGGCATGACGGAAACCGCGTAATCCAGCACCCGCCGCACCTGATTGATAGGCGAGACGGCCATGGCGGGGCCGTACAGGTAGCCCCATTCATAGGTCATGATGATGACAAAGTCAACCACCTCACCATGAACGGGATAGTCGTGCGCTTCATACAGGGTACCCGCCTGGGTGGCGGAAATCTTGGGCGCGACGGCCGTCATGACGATATAGCCCAGCGCGTGAAGCTCGCGGACGGCGCGCCGCAGGAACTGGTTGTAGCTCTCCCTGTCGAAGGGGAAAATGTATTCAAAGTCGAAGATGACGCCGTAGTAATTCCGCTGCCGGAGCGCCGCCGTCAGATTCATCATAAAAGTATTTTGCGCCGCCTCATTTGTCAGAATCGCATGGGCAATGTCGCCGGAAAAGCCGCCGCCTGGCTCAAGGTTCGTCACACTCAGGAGCGGCGCTACGTTCGCGGCGCGCGCGGCTGCGTTCTGCTCTGTGTCGTTGATTGGCTTGATCCCGCCGGTCCTGTCGGCCTCCCAGGAAAAAATGCTGAGGTATGTAAGATAGGGCAGCGTTTCCCTCAGCGTCTCCGTGGATGCTCTCAGCGAAAAACCGTTGACATCCGCATCCCCCAGGATAACATTCGGGAACGGAATGATTACGGTCTGGCCGGGGTATAATCTTGAACGGTCCGTCAGCGACGGATTCGCCGAGAGAAGCGCAGCCAGGGTAACATTATAGCTGCGCGCGATGGCGTACAGGCTGTCTCCCTGGCGCACGCGGTACGGTACGCGCGTAGCGCGAATAAACAGCGCCTGGCCAACAACGAGCTGGAGTGGGTCGGAAATCTGATTATCATAAATCAAAGCGTCTGTCGTCACGCCGTACCTGCCGGCTATGGCATAAAGAGAGTCACCCCGCCTCACGGTGTATATAGTCAATATCATCATCCTTTCTGCCGTCCGCAGAATCACCGACGATTAATACTGCGGCCTGCATTCCATGATATTCTTCCGTCCGGCGTATTGACTCTTTTAATCTTTAAGTTGATTATTCAGAGGTAATATTTTATACTTTTCATTAGTTGATAGTACGTCGTTGAAGGAGAACGCTTATATGACACAAAATACGCACACCCTCATCTCGGAGCTTCATAAAATGAAGGACGCGCAGGATGCGGAAGGCCGGAGTGTCCGGCTCAGGGGCTGGGTGCGAACGAACAGGGACAACGGCCATGTCGGTTTTATCGAGCTCAATGACGGCTCCTGCTTTTCGGGCTGTCAGATCGTCTATGATATGGATGCCGACAGCGCTTTAAAAGACGCGGTGAAATACCTGACCGGCTGTTCAATAGAAGTCGGCGGGGTCTTTAAGCTGACGCCGGAGGCAAAGCAGCCGTTCGAAGTATTGGCCCGGGAGATCATCCTGTTGGGAAGCTGCGACCCCGATTTCCCGATGCAGAAGAAGCGGCATTCCCTCGAATTTATGAGGGAAATTCCGCACTTAAGGACGCGGACCAACACGTTTTCGGCGCTTTTCAGAGTCCGGTCGGTCCTCTGCGCGGCCATCCATGATTATCTGCAGTCCAACGGCTTTTTATATATCACAACGCCGATCATCACCGGGAACGACGCCGAAGGCGCCGGCGAGGTCTTTACTGTGACAACGCGGGCTGACGGCGATTATGAAAACGACTTTTTCGGCAAGCACGCCTGCCTGACTGTTTCCGGTCAGCTCCATGTGGAGCCGTTCGCCCTTGCTTACGGACGGGTCTATACGTTCGGGCCGACCTTCAGGGCGGAGAATTCCAACACAACGACCCACGCCAGCGAATTCTGGATGATCGAGCCGGAAATCGCATTCGCCGATCTGAAGGACGATATGGCGGTGATGGAGGGGCTGATCAAGCACTGCATCAAAACCGTTCTCTCACAGACCGGTCCTGAGATGAAATTCTTCAACGACCTTATTGACAAGGGACATACCTTGATTTCGCGCCTTGAAGCGGTGGCTGAATCCAGCTTCAAGACCCTGACCTATACGGAAGCCGTCGACTGCCTCAAAAAGTCCAACGTGGAATTCAAGTATCCGTATGAGTGGGGCTCAGACCTGAAGACCGAGCACGAGCGCTATATCTGCGAGCAGGTGGCCGGGGGCCCCGTATTTATCACGGATTATCCAAAGGATATCAAAGCGTTTTATATGCGCATGAATGACGACGGTAAGACGGTAGCCGCCTGCGACATGCTTGTCCCAGGCGTCGGCGAGCTCATCGGCGGCTCCCAAAGGGAAGAGCGCTACGATCACCTGGTCAGGCGGATGAACGAGATGAACATTCCGCTGGAACCCCTGAAATGGTATACCGACCTGCGCCGGTTCGGGACCGTCAAGCACGCGGGCTTCGGCGTCGGCCTTGAACGCTTCATCCTGTATCTCACAGGCATCGGCAATATCCGGGACACTATCCCATACCCCAGGACGCCGGGGAACATCATTTTCTGAAATACCAGCGTGACAGATATCGGGAGTTTTCATTATGGATCAGTGTAAGATCGACAAAATCAATGAGCTGGCGCAAAAATCGAGGACCTGCGGCCTGACGGAGGAGGAGAAGGAGCTCCAGAAGGCGCTTAGGACCGAATACGTCGAGGCCTTCAAAGCCTCGCTGACCGGAATACTCGACAATACCAGCATCCAGCGCCCCGACGGGACGCTGGAGAAGCTGAAGCGCAAGGATTGTGAATAAGAGTTCACTTCAAAAAAGCAGCTGCGGCAAACAAATTTGCCGCAGCTCTTTTTTCGTCTTTTATGCCGGCTCACGCCACCAGTATCTGTATCTCGCCGTCAACAGCCGTCAGGCCGATCTGCTTTGCCGGTCGCGCGTAATTTGCGATAATTTCAGAGGCAATCCTGTCTTCGATTTCCTTCTGGATCAACCGGCGGAGATTCCGGGCGCCGTATGTGATGGAGAAGGATTTTTTTGTCAGGTATTCGACAAGGCTGTCGTCATAAACAAGCTTCAGCTCTTTCTCGGCCATGGAATCGCGGAGCTCATCCAGCATGAGCCAGGCGATCTTTTTGAAGTCCTCCTCGGAAAGGCGGTTGAAATAAACGAGCTCATCAACGCGGTTGATAAATTCCGGCCTGAGGAAATCATTCAGGGCCTTGATGGCCTTCTCCTTCCCCTGCTCGTTGATGGAGCGGTTGAACCCTACGGCGCCGTCCTTTTTGTCCGAGCCGGCATTCGTCGTCATGATAATGACCGTATTTTCAAAATTGACGGTCCGGCCGTGGGCGTCTGTAATCCGCCCGTCGTCCAGTATCTGCAGGAGAATGTTCATCACATCCGGATGAGCTTTCTCAATTTCGTCGAACAGAATGACACTGTACGGCTTACGGCGGATCTTTTCCGTCAGCTGCCCGGCTTCGTCGTAGCCCACATACCCCGGGGGCGAGCCGATGATGCGGGACACAGTGTGCTTTTCCATGAATTCGGACATGTCCAGTCGGATGAGCGCCTCGGGAGAATCAAACAGATCCTCCGCCAGCCTCTTGACAAGCTCCGTTTTTCCGACGCCGGTGGACCCGATGAATATGAAGGAAACGGGCTTATGCTTCGCCGAGATGCCGACGCGGTTCCGGCGGATGGCGGCGCAGACGGTGTCCACCGCCTCATCCTGTCCGATGAGGTGGGTTTTGAGTCGTTTGTCAAGCTCGGAGAGGCGCTTGTACTCATCCTCCCGGATACTGGACGCCGGTATTTTCGTCCAAAGCTCTATGACACGCGCCAGGTTGTCGATGGTGAGCTCCGGCGCGCCTTCCTTTTCAAGGCGCTGCAGTTCATCCGTCACCTGGATATCGCGGCTTCTGATGGCCGCCAGGCGCGCGTAGTCATTACCGCTGACTGCCGTTGACAGCAGCAGCTCGCGTTCCTTCATCAGGTCGGCCTTTTCCTTTCGGATGAGGTCGATACGGGCGATTTGCTCACTCTTTAAATTCATGTCGGAGCACGCCTCGTCGATCAGGTCAATCGCCTTATCCGGCAAAAAGCGGTCGGTGATATATCTCTCGGACATGATCACCGCCTGGCGCGCGATATCATCCGGGATCATGACGCCGTGGAAATTCTCGTAATAATGCTTGATGCCCCTTATGATCTCCACCGACTCGGCAATGGACGGCTCGTTGACCGTGACGGGCTGGAAACGGCGCTCCAGGGCAGAATCCTTCTCAATGTGCTTCCTGTATTCCGTAAAGGTCGTCGCGCCGATCACCTGGATTTCCCCGCGGGACAGCGCCGGCTTCAGGATGTTAGCGGCGTTCATGGAACCCTCGGCATCCCCTGCACCCACAAGATTGTGAACCTCATCTATGACCAGAATAATGTTCTGCAGCTGCTTTATTTCTTCGATAAGCCCCTTCATGCGGCTCTCAAACTGGCCCCTGAACTGCGTGCCGGCAACAAGCGCCGTCAGATCCAGCAGATAGACCTCCTTCTCCCGGAGCTTGTAGGGCACATTGCCGTCGGCAATGCGCTGCGCAAGACCCTCGGCGATCGCCGTTTTTCCGACGCCGGGTTCGCCGATCAGGCAGGGATTGTTTTTCTGCCTTCTGTTGAGTATCTGTATGACGCGCTCCGTCTCCACGGCTCTGCCGACCATCCTGTCGAGCTTGCCTTCGCGGGCGCGCTGGGTCAGACAGATGCAGTAACTTTCAAGATATTTGCGCTTCTTGCCGCCCGGTCCAGGCTGATCCTTATCCTTCGGCTCCCTGCCGGGGCGCTGAAAATCACCGGGCGATGATGTCTCGTCAGGCCCGCCGAAAAGCCTGTTCAGAAACGGGAATGTTGCCGTTTTGCCCTCATCCTCGCTGTTGTCGGTCTCGATGAGGCTCTCCGGTCCGCCGCCCATCGCCTCCATCATTTCATCCGTCAGGCTGTCAAGATCTTCGTCGGTGAGTCCCATCTTTTTTATAATGTCTTCAACCGGTTTAATATTAAGATCCTTGGCACATTTAAGGCAAAGGCCCTCGTTCGTCGATTCACCATTCTCTATTTTTGTGATGAATATCACAGCGGCGTTTTTTTTGCATCTTGCACAAATTGTTGGTCGCATTTTGATTACCTCGTTAATCAGCTTTGTTGTCGCCCGCACTTCCGCCGGGCTATTGAGTTTTCTTTTTAAAACCTTCGGTCTTATTCACTACGTTGATAAACGTTCTTATATAACTGATGAGCGCCACCAGCATCAGAATGACGGCGGCGGAAATCATCAGTGTGGCTGCCGTGGGAGGGATGTTTCTGAATAGCATCAGTGTAACACATACGACGAAAAACACAACAGTAGAAGTCTTCC
>JAAYBH010000398.1 GCA_012718935.1 Clostridiales bacterium | reverse complement strand
GCCAGAAGTGTAACCGGCGGTGTCCCTGAGCCATATAATGCCGGGAGTAATAACGAATATAAATGTTTCAATATTCAACCACTGGTTATTTATGTTTCGGCATCCGTCAACCCGACAAGCAAGACGTTCGCGTCGGCGGGGGTGGGCTATGGCGCACAGGCGGCGCAGGAATTGATTATCACAAACACCGGTACAGGGACGGTAACCTCTCTTGAGGCAACACTGGGAGGCTTGAATTTTGATATCAGCACACCGCTCTCAGCCGCAACACTCAACCCCGGCGAAACGGCCGCGGTGAGCGTCCGGCCGGTTACCGGGCTTTCGTCGGGGGACCATACCGATACCCTGACCATTACGGCTGATCACGGCATTTCGCTGGCGGTTCCGCTGTCGTTCACCGTTCTGCCGCTGTTCGCCGGTCCCGCATACTGCCCGCCGCCTGAAAAAACCATCGCTGTCACTGAAACGAGCAGCGAAGTGTTTAAGAATACTGCGGGGACGATAACGGCTGAAGCAAATATGGAAGACGCCTTTTCAAACTCCGTCGAGGTCAAGGTGACCGATACGCAGGAGGACGCCGCAGGCTTCATGCTCAGTGCCGGCGACGAGGTTTTTCCGTTTGATATCTCGCTCTACATCAAAGGTACGGACGAAAAAACAGAGCCCGCGCCCGGCTATGCGGTCACTATTTCCCTGCCGGTGCCGGAAAACCTTCTTGATGTAAAAGAGCTGCTGACCGTCATGCATAAATCAGACGGCGGCCTTGTAACGGAGATTACGTCTCGCCTTTTGCAGAAGGACGGCGTGTGGTACCTCGTGTTCGAGGCGACGGAGTTCTCGCCTTACGCGCTGGTGGTCAGAAATGCCGGAAGCTACGACGAAACGGCCGGTGTGCCGTATTACCTTGACGCCAACGGCAATAGGGTATTCATCGGCTTTGCGGCAAACGGCAGGTATATCGCCCCGAAAGGCGCGACCGTTTCGGTGATGCTGAACGGCAAGAGCTACACGGACGCCGCCGGGCATTGGGCGGCAGGTTATATCGGCTTCGTGACCGAGCGTGAGATATTTATCGGCACAGGGGACGGCGCCTTCTCTCCTTACATGGGCATGACACGCGCCATGTTCGCAACTGTAGTCGCCAGGCTCTATGAGCGCAGCTATGGGGAGATTGATACGCCGGGCAGCCTGAGCTTTACCGACTGCGATGGCGGTGCCTATTACGGCAGATACGTCGCCTGGGCTGCGGAAAACGGCATCGTCGGCGGATACGGGAACGGCCTGTTCGGTCCGGACGACCTGATCACCCGCGAGCAGATGGCCGCGATGCTCTGCCGCTTCGCGGACTTCCTCGGAGTCTTTCCGAGCAGTATGGATACCGTCCTCGATTATCCCGACGCCGACAGCATTTCGGATTATGCGAAAACCGCGGCTCTCTACTGCCAGACCACGGGAGTCATCGGAGGACGAGACGGCGGAGTATTCGCCCCGCAGGAAACTGCTACCCGCGCTGAGGTCGCAGCCATTATACAAAGGTTTGTTGAGTTCGTACTCGGCTGACACAAGCATGTATAAATACCGTGAGTTCAACAGACACTCACCTGTCTTCCATAAATCCTTCGCCTTTTCGAATATTCAATATAATGTTCGCTTAAAGCATACTCAATTGCATATACCTTAGGGATATAGATAGCTCGTCGAATCACAAAATGTTTGACGAGGTTATCCTTCACAATCTTTAGCGCTATTTTTTCACACATCTCGCCCAGCATTGATCTAAATTGCCTAAGGGTCAACACATCCGGGTAAGACTTAAAAAGCTCCTCATAATATGCTTTATTTTTCACAGTCAACAGCTCCTATCAATTATCGTCAATGGCAGGTGCTCGCTGCTGTGCTGTTTTTCATAAAATATTGTTTGTTATTTTCTTACATCCCTCCAATATCCCTCCAACGTGCATGAATTTCATCAAAAACGGCTTTGGCGTGAAACACAGCTGTGGCGGGCTTTTTTGAGGGATATACGCGAAAAGTGCTTTAATCGCAACGCTTTCAGCGGGAACAAGATTCCACCGGAGTCCACTAAAGTACACAAGAGTTTACAAAAATACACTGACTCAAAATCCGCCGCTGGCAACAGCATGCCGGTTCGAGTCCGGCCACCGGCACTAAAAAAGAAGCACCCCTTACGGGGTGCTTCTTTTTTAGGTTCGCGCAGCGATGGACTCGAACTTGCGAGCT
>JAAYBH010000397.1 GCA_012718935.1 Clostridiales bacterium | reverse complement strand
CCGTTCTACACCCAGTATGCGGTGCCGGCCGATTCCTATAAGGGCGTCACTGAGGACGTCATGACGGTTGCCGTAGTGGCCACCTACATTGTTTCGGACAAGCTCGGCGACGACCTCGTTTATAAAATGACGAAAGCGCTCTTTGATAATTCCAAGCAGATCGGCGACGCCCATCCCAAGGGCAAGGAGCTGGATCCCGCCTATTCGCTGGACTCCATTTCTGTCAAGCTTCACCCGGGCGCCGAAAAGTTTTATAAGGAAGCCGGCCTGCTCTGAGTCCGGTGGGGCTTCGAAGGCTGTGGGTAAGGGCCACGGCGGCAGCGGCCGTCCTCGTGGCCTTTACTGTCCTTTATTTCTGCCTTTCCGGCAAATGCATCCTGCTTACGGATGGAGAGACGGGTCGGCTCCTCGGCGCCTTCCCGATTAAAAACAGCGGCGAGTTTTCGGTGAGCTTTATCCATTCCGTCAATAAGACGCCGGTAACAGATGTCTACCGGGTGCGCGGGCGCGATATTTACGTCGTCAGGACGGTCTATTTTAATTTCGGCGCCGGCGTGCAGTCCGAAATCGGGGACGGGCAGACACTGCAGTACGGGGACGACGGGTCCATGACCGTCAGCGGCTTTAACAAGCGGATGGACAAGCTGTCGTACATTGTCGGCACGGTCTCGGATCATGTGCTGGACATCGGCGGGAGTTCTGTAAGCCTGCGGGAGCTGTGCGGCCAAAATTCAACGGTACGCTTTTCGGTCGGGCGCCGGCTTTTATTTCTTGAAGGCTGAATTATTCCAGGCTGCTGAAGCAAGCCGCATTCATAGATACATTCAAAAAGGGAGGTGACCTGATGTCTGAATCCGACCACAGGTCATTAATGAGCGACGCGGAGCATATTGATATTGACGCCGTGATGGCCGAATACGACAGGGAATCGAATACCAGGCATTATCAGGGCGTACCGAAAACGATCGTCAGATATCTTCTGGCGGCTTTTTCGATCTTCGTGTTCTATATGAATCTGATCAGCGTCTGGCCGGAGCAGATCCGGCGGGCGTCCTTTGTGGGGCTCATCATATTTGCCGCGTTTATGCTCTATCCGATGCGGAAGAAAGCGGCGAAGAAGATCAATTTTGTGCCCTGGTATGATATTCTGCTTGGTATCATCGGCGTGGCGTGCTTCTTTTATTATGTTATTAATTTTGAAACAATTGCCCTCAAGGCAACGCGCATTTCCACGCTGGATGTGGCCGTTGCGATTATCGGTATCCTGATTATCGCGGAGGTCTGCCGGCGGGTCGTCGGATTTCCGATTCTTGTTGTGGCGGGTGCGTTCATCGTCTATGCCTTCTCGGCGGATTATTCGGTGACGCGGATCACCTATACGCTTTTTTATACGCTGGACGGCGTGCTCGGCACGCCCATCGGCGTCTGCTCCACCTTTATCGTGCTCTTTATCATTTTAGGCGCGTTTCTTGAAAAGACAAATATCGGGACCTTCTTTATTGATCTGGCCAATTCCATTGCCGGGAAGGCCTCCGGCGGCCCGGCCAAGGTGGCTGTCATCGCCAGCGCACTGGAAGGGATGTATTCCGGCAGCTCGGTTGCCAATACTGTCGGCTCGGGCAGCGTGACAATCCCGATCATGAAGAAAACCGGTTACGATAAAAACTTTGCCGGCGCCGTGGAGGCCGCCGCCTCGACGGGTGGCCAGATCATGCCGCCGATTATGGGCGCAGCCGCCTTCCTGATGGCGGAGATGACCGAGCTGCCGTACGCAACCATAGCGGTGGCAGCGATATTCCCGGCGGTTTTATACTTTACAGGCATATTTCTGATGGTCCACTTTGAAGCAAAAAAGCTCGGTCTCAAGGGGCTTCCGAAGGAAACCATCCCGAATTTTTTCAAGCTGTGTTTGAGAAAAGGCTATCTGCTGATTCCCATTGTGGTGCTGGTGGGCACCATGTCCTACGGCTTTACGGCCTCCCGGGCCGCCTGCCTTGCGATATTGGCGGCCATTATCGTCAGCATGTTCTCCAAGGAGACGCGGCTGACGCCGAAAACCTTTGTGGACGCCCTTGAAAACGGCGCGAAAAACACCATCGGTGTGGCGGCGGCCTGCGCCATCGCCGGCATCATCGTCGGTATCGTGGCCCTCTCCGGCATCGGTCTGAAGCTGGCCGACGGCCTGCTGACCCTTTCGGGCGGCATCGATATCATCGCGCTTGGTCTGACGATGATCGCCTGTATTATTCTCGGGATGGGCGTGCCGACGACGGCCAACTACGTCATCATGTCGACGATCACGGCCCCGATTATCCTGCAGCTCATTCCAGGGACGCCTGTGCTGGCGGCGCACATGTTTGTTTTCTACTTCGGCATTGTGGCGGATATCACCCCGCCCGTCGCCCTGGCGGCTTATGCCGGCGCCGCGATATCGGGGGGCAACCCCATCAAGACGGGCGTGATCGCCACGCGGCTGGCGATCGCGGCGTTTATCATCCCATATATGTTTGTGCTCAACCCCTCGATGCTCCTGATCGATGCGCATATCCGGGATATCGTGCAGATCATCATCACCTCGCTGATCGGCATGTTTGCCATTTCAACCGGTCTGGAAGGCTTTATGAAAAGGAAGCTGCCCTGGTGGCAGCGGCTCTTAGCTGTCGGCGCGGGACTGGCACTCATCGACCCGGGGCTTATTACCGACATCTGCGGCATCGTCGTCATCGCCTTCATCGTGATTCTCCAATACGCAGTCAAGGACAAGAAGAGCAAGGCGCTTAACGAGCCGGGCTGAACAAATCCGAATACAGCGGTACAGATTAAAAACCCGGGGCGCTGAGTGATCAGCGCCCCGGGCGTGATATTGCACCTCTGATATATTCTCACTAAGTCACTTTGCGACACCATCGTTGTCGTTTATGACGATAATGGCAGTGGCTCTCTCCTTTAACTCGGGGTGGGCGTTTGCGACAGCATGCCTGTGACGGTAGACAGTCAAATATGGATTATGATATAATCATTCCGGACTTTGAAAAAGGAGCGGCAGTGAGTTGATGTACAGCTATTTCGATACGGGCCAATAACTTTGTGAGATAAAAGCATATCGTGTTTTAGTCTGCCGTGAAGGAGTATCCTTGACGGCTGTTCGTGTTTTGGCACGAGCGCCTCCATCGTAGGTTTCGTTATTGTTTGTGAATAAAATGGAGGTGTTGTCTGTGAAGGACATCAGGAGATTTTTGATAAGATACAATATACATTTATTCTTCAGGGAATTTGTCCTGCTGTATCCTGTGTATATGCTTTTGTTTGAATCAAAGGGACTGTCTGATCTTGACGTTTCGCTGCTGCTGATCATCTGGAGCGTTTCCGTTTTTATCCTGGAGGTGCCCTCCGGGATTATGGCGGACAGGTGGAGCAGGAAGAACATGATCGTCCTGGGTACGGCGTTCAAGGTCGGCGGCTTTGTTATTTGGATGTTTGCCGGGAGCTTTTTTGCATTTGCCCTGGGGTTTGTCTTTTGGGGGATACAGGAGGCGTTTTGCTCCGGAAGCACCGAGGCGCTGCTTTTTGACACGCTGAAGGAGAACGGCCGGGAGGACGATTACGAAAAATATGCCGG
>JAAYBH010000396.1 GCA_012718935.1 Clostridiales bacterium | reverse complement strand
GTCACCGTGATCATCCGGTAGGGGAGTCGGGCCGATCAGCAAAGCCCGCGTGAACGGCGTTAGACCGATCCCGCGGGCTTTTCTGGCACCAGAAAGCGCCTATACCTCCTGCACGAACTTAACACCGTCGGCGTTCATCAGCTCGGTGATGATCTTCATGTGCTCTTTTTTTTCGTTCAGCTTCAGATAGAAGATCAGGCCGACCGTGTCCGGGGTGACGTTGTGCTCGTGCGTCATCACCATGTCCAGTATCCTCGCGTAGCGTGACGAAATAAGCTCCTGCAACGGTATGACGCTGGCGCTGTGGTCGACCTCAATGTAGAGATTGAGCGTCCTTGAGAACTTCGAAATGGAGCGGTTCAGCTTGCGGAGCACGGTCTCGACGATAAAGATCAGCACGCCGCCGACTGCGGCGCCGATATAAAAACCAATGCCGATGGCAAGGCCCATGCAGGCCGACGCCCAGAGCCCGGCCGCTGTGGTCAGGCCGCGGACATGCTGACGGCCGATGATGATGATCGTGCCGATTCCAAGAAAGCCGATCCCCGAGACCACCTGTGCGCCGAGACGCGCCGGATCAACGCCGGGAGCGACTGTTTCGTAAATATACTGGCCCGTCAGCATCACAAGCGCAGAGCCGATGCAGATGAGCATGTGGGTGCGCAATCCGGCCGGTTTTTTCGTGGATTCGCGCTCAAAACCGATAACGCCCCCGAAGACGGCGGCCAGAAGAAGGCGCAGAATAACGGATGCTGTCGTCACGGATTGAAAATCCAGGTCAATCACCTCAAAATTAAGTACATTACTCCGAGCAGACGGCTGTAAAACCGGCCGTCAGGCCGGTTTTAATTTGCCGTGTTATCTTGCGAAGGTGAAGGCTATTTCACCGTCGCGGTAAAACAGGGATGTATTCATCATATTTTGTGTAACGGTGTAACTGGCCGGACCGATTGTAACGAATGTCCCCGGATATATAATGCCGGAACAGATGACCTTACCGTAGTTTCTGTTGGAGATCATATTGCTGATCTCCTCAAGCTCCTTTTTTGCGTTTTCAAGCGCCTCGGTCTGCGTCTTGTAAGAGAAAGAAGCTTTCTCGAGCATTTGAGCTTTCTCCTCGTCAAGCCGATTGGCCGATTCCAGCTGGCGCAGGAGCTTTAACAGCGGCTCGAGGCTGCGGAGCTGCTTATCGATCTCAGGGATCTGATCCGTGAGAAAATGCTGACGGTCCACGATTTCGGGATCAGTGCCGATCTCCAGCTTTGTTTTGACGCCGGCAGCCGAGCCGATCGTCCGTGCTTCAACATTCTGCATGACCACACAGGTGCCGCCGATGATCTTTGATATAACGCCTTCTGTTTTTAGGTTTCTTCTGCAGCGGACATTGCTGTTGAGGATATACTCGGCCTTCATTTCCCCTCTGACAAATACGTCGCAGTTTTCAATGAACCGGCATTTAAAATTCCCGCCGCAGCTTATTTTACTGCCGTTGGCGCCACCCTGAAGGTTGACATCCTTGCCGGCTGTTATGGACGCTGATTCGACAACGCCGAAAACGGTGATAAAACCCCCCGCCTCAAGGACAAAGCCGCTTGTTACCATGCCGCGGACGATTAGATTGCCTGCGACCTTGATGTTGCCCGTCGACGTGTCAACATCCTGGTTCAGTGTGTATGTTTCATTAACAATGACTTTTTTCCCGTCAAATTCAAACTGCCCGTTGATTTTTGAAATAATATGCAGGCCATCCGCGCTCAGGGATGTATTTGGACCCGGAACGACAGGTGCCGGCTTGCCCGGCTTTGGTTTGATGGTCTCGCCCTTGACGGTATAGCCGGGGATGCCTTCTGTCGGCGGCGTCAGAACACAGAGGACCTCACCGGCCGAGACGTTTTGAATGAGACCAAGATCATAGTAATCTATTTTACCGTTTTCATATTCCTTTGGCTTGCCGCTGGATGTCGTGCGCACCAGGAACTCATATGTTCCGTCATCACCGGTGACGGCTGCCGCGCCGACTGCAACCACAATATCCTCATCATATACCGGGTTTGATACCAAAGCCTTCATTTTGATCAGATCAAAGTTTTTAATTCCGTTATCGTTGACGAGCGCCTTCATCAACCCATCCATGGTAATGTCCGCGCCGCCGTTGGAGGGCGGAGTGATCCGGACGCAGGCTGATAAACCGCTGTCCTTAATGATTACTTTTATTATCGCATCTACGACTGGAGCTGCTTTCTCCGGCACCGCTGCAGCATCAAGCGGTGCGGAGTACCCCCGCGTTGCTGCATTGAACTCATTCTGATCTGATTGTAAACGCATATTGATCATCTCCTGTCGTTTCGGTCGATAAATGGCAGATTCTTTCAACATTATATATTAATTGTGAACAATTAATCAATATAAAAAATTAAGAGCGCTCTTAACATGCCACTCATCTTAATTATAGCCTATCATATATTTATTGGTTTATTTAATGACATATACAGAATAAAGTGTATTCTATAATATAGTAAAAATAAAATATTAGTTATTGACAATATAGTACGATACACAGTATAATACAACCGGGAGATGATCATATGATCGATTTAAGTCTGCTCGGCAGTATGATCACAGAGCTCAGAAGGGGCACCCTGACGCTTGCCGTCCTCAGCCAGCTGAACAAACCGCAGTACGGGTATTCACTGCTGCAATGCATGGAGGGGAAGGGCATCCAGATTGAAGCCAATACGCTTTACCCGCTGATGCGGCGGCTTGAATCACAAGGCCTTCTTGAGAACTACTGGGATACCTCGTCGGCGCGGCCAAGAAAGTACTACGTCTTAAGTGAAGCGGGCAGAGAAATATTCGAAGCGCTGAAAACCGAATGGATGAAAACGTGTGACGGAATGGACACGTTATTGAGGGAGGAAGCCCAATGAAAAACATGATTGACCGTTACTTGTATGACGTGTCAAGAAGATTGCCGGAGAATATCCGGGCCGACGTGGAGCGGGAGCTTCGTTCCAACATCGAGGATATGCTGCCGGAAAACCCCGGAAACGCAGAGATAGAACGGGTTCTGATAAAGATGGGGAGTCCGGCGAAGCTGGCCGTATCCTACCATCCGAACCCGCGCTATCTGATATCACCCGAATACTTTGACGATTATCTGAGCGTATTGAAAATTGTCGCGTTGACCCTGGCGCTGCTTCTTGCCTCAATCAGCGTATTTCAAATATTCTTGGGTGGAGACGCATCGGACGGCGCGGCAGGAATGATCACCACCATCATCATTAAGTTTATAACCGGCGCAGTTTCAGGCGTCATGCACGCGTTCTTATGGGTGACGCTGGCCTTTGGCTTATTCGAATTTTTCAATAATAAGGAGAAGCTCGTGCAGTGGTCGCCTAAAACACTGCCGGATGTGCCTTCCGCCAATTCATTCGTCATCAAGCGCAGTGAGACGGTGACGGGTGCGATATTTTCGGTGCTGTTCACGGCGGCCTTTCTCGTCGGCACTCTCGGGGAGCCCCGGTTTATCGCGCTTTATGTATCGGGCGTACCCTCGGCGCCGGTTTTCAGTGAACAGGTGATACGGAGTTTTCTGCCGGTTTATATTTTTCTCATCGTGTTCATGCTGGTTGCCGCTGTTATCAAATTCATCAAAGGCAGGTGGACGCTGCTCGCCGCCGCATCGCATATACTCTACGGTATATTCGGCGCCGTCGTCGGTATTTCTCTCGTTTTAAAGCCGGATTTATTGACAGACGCGTTCCTGACGCGCTTTGCCGGGATTCTGAATATCAGCCGGACTGCGCTTGACGGACATATCAGCATCACCTTCAAGGTCATTACAATTTTGATCATTATCGGTACAATTGCCGATATCATCTCGACAATCTATAAAACAGTGAAAGGCTCGCGAATCCCCGCGGTAGAAATCACATAGGATGCAGTGTAAGGAGAAGCTTATCGAAATACGCGGCTGATAATGAACAGAGGGCATGCGCCCCCTGTTATTGCTGATCTGTACTTAATGGTTTCATGACCGCCGTCACAAAGCCGGCGGCAGCAGCTTGCCGTCTTTCAGCTGCCGGGTGTCATTGCTGGAACTGTATTTCGAAACAAGATCATTTAAAAGCGACGCCTGGGCTGCTTAATTTACCGCCCGATATCCCGCGCTATTGTCCAGGCCGCTTGTGTGGCGGCGAGGATGTTTTTCGGGGTGACGCAGTCGCCGATTTGATGGAATTCGCCGGCGCAGCCGGAAAGCGCAGCGGCTTCCTCGCGCAGCGGCTTCTGGCCGACGGCATAGACGACGGTGTCGGCATTGAGTTCCATCATGCCTTTCGGCCCCGTGACCGACACGCCCGACGGTGTGATTTCATTGACGCATGTTGATGTATGGACCGTTATTCCCAGCTTTTTGATCTGTTCATTAAGCGCCAGAGTGTGCATGCTGAATGGATCCACGGACAGCTCAGAGAGCATCTCGACGATGGTGACAATGCGCCCGTTCTGGGCCATATGGATGCCGAGCTCAATACCGACCAGCCCGCCGCCGAGGATGACGAGAGACTTACCGGATTTTTCAGGGGCGTAGTAGACGTCCTCAGCTCCCATAACGTTCGGCAGCTCGATGCCCTTGATGGCCGGCTTCACGGGCCGCGCGCCCAGCGCCGCGATGATGACGTCGGGGCGGAGCCCCCTGGCGCATTCCGGCGTCACTGTCGTATTCAGCCGGATGTCGACGGCGGCTTTTTGAAGCATATGCGCCTGATGCTCCAGATACGCCTTCAGCTTCTGCTTGAAGGCAATCTGGTCCTCACAGAGCAGCACGCCCCCCAGCTTATCGCCTTTTTCACAGAGGATAACATGATGCCCGCGTTCGGACGCCGTCAGCGCCGCATGCATGCCGGCGACGCCGCCGCCGACCACAAGTACGTTCTTTTTTTCGCGAACAGGGGGGAGGTACCGCGCCTCGTCCTCATGGCCGACAACCGGGTTAACAGCGCAGTAGAAAATGCGGTGCCGGCCCACGTTGCCGAAGCAGGCCGAACAGCGCATGCATTTTGTGATCTCGTCGTCGCGGCCATCCCGCGCCTTGGCTGGCAGGAACGGATCTGCCATCGTCTGGCGACCCATTTGAATGATATCAGCCTGGCCGGAGGCAACAATCTCCTCCATGTGGGCGGGGTCCGTAAACGCGCCGACGGTGGCGACGTGTGCTTTGACGTGCTTTTTGATGGCGGCGGCATATTGAAGGTTGCAGCCGTCCTCCAGGAACATGCTGGGGTGGGTGATGATCATGGCCGCCAGGACCTCATGGTTGCCCGCCGACACATGGATGATGTCGACTTTACCGTCCAGTGCCCTTGCGAATTCAATGCCCTCGTCGATATCGTATCCGTCTGGATTTGTCTCGGAGCCACTCATGCGGAACTCGATGGGAAAGCCCTTGCCCACAGCCCTCCGGACACTGTCAACAATGGCCAGCGGGAGGCGCATACGGTTTTCAAAGTTGCCGCCCCACTTGTCTTTTCTCGTGTTGAGCTGCTTTGACCAGAACTGCGGGATCAGCCAGCCGTGACCGCCGTGGATGGTCACCATGCCGAAGCCGCACTGTTTTGCAAAAGCTGCCGCTTTCCCGAACGCGTCGATAACATGCTCAATATCGGCTTCCGTCATGGCCCGGACCTCGCCGTATTTGCCCATCATATCCACAGGTCCGAGAAGGGGGGCGCCGGCTTCAAAGGACGCTTTCGCAAACATGCCGGCATGGGACAGTTCCGCAGAGGCTACGGCACCTTGACGTGCCACGGCGCTGACGAGCTTTGACAGTCCGGGCAGCATTTTAGGGTTGTCCATCGGTAAAAGCCAATCGTAGTGCCTGCCGTTCTTCCAGTCCACGATTAAATCCCCAACGCAGACGGAGGCAAAGCCGCCCCGCGCCTTCGTCTCAAAAAACCCGATCATATCATTGTTGGGGAACAAATCGGGGCCGATGTTATAAAAGCCCTGAGGCGAAGAAAAAAGCCTGTTTCGAAACAGCGCTCCTGCAACCTGAATCGGCTCAAAAATATGCGGGTATTTCAGCACGCTCACAGAAACACACTCCTTTTGATCAGCAAGTTTCTCTATATTTATATGAGACAATTCTAATTTCAGGGCCACTCTTTGTCAATTGTGGTAAGACGATAAAATACTGTCTATAATTCGGATGATGAAACAAAGGGGGAGCAAATCCCCCTTTGTTCACAGTATATTCTCGATGACACAACCTATTATTTTCAAATGCCGCGCCTCGTCCTCCGCCAGTGCCGGATATGTATCCGCGAGCTCATTGACGGATGTCGTTTCGGCGGCGTTTCTGTAGGCGGCTGATCCTTCTTTCTCATCCTGATACTTTCTGCGGAGCGTCTCCGGCAGGTCGCATATGAGCGGGCAGGCTTTCGGCGGCATATACATTTCGCCCGTGAGTATGAAATACCCTGCCCTGAGCTTTTTCAGATGACACTGCTCATCCATTGCGATCCGGAACAGCTTCTGCCGCGTACTGCCGCAACACAAAGCGGCGAGCATGCCGTAAGTGAGGGCGTCCTGAGCTTCGTTATCCATAAATCCCCGCAGCCGGCAGGCTTCATCTATTTCCATCTGCCTTACTGCTTTTTGTTCTCTGCTGTATTCAGCTGTCTCCGGCATGACGCGCCGCCAGACAGCATCAAATTTGGCTCGGTCAAAATCCACTTGTATCAGTCCTTCATTGTCATGCTATCATAATCATGCTATTATTGTGCAATCCTCCAAGCGGCAGGAGTATCCCGGACCGTTTTATACTATGCAAACGATATTGCCAGAGTGCAGTCAATCTGCTAAAATGGATCGATAGAAAGGGGATGCCGACATGCCGAGATTTTTTGTTGCAGCATCAAACATATTCGGCGGAATGGCTTACTTGAACGCTGTTGAAATTGAGCATCTCCGGGCCCTGCGCATCAGGTGCGGAGAGAGCTTTACCGTCTGTGACGGCGCGGGGAAGGATTTTACCTGCCGCCTGACGAAGCTGACGAACGACTGCGCAGAGGCCGAGATCGTCGATGTATCGCCGTCAAAAGGCGAGCCGTCTGTTTTTAGCGCCATGTATATTGCCTACGCCAAGGGGGACAGGCTTGAAACGGCCGTCCAGAAGTCCGTCGAGCTCGGCGCCTCGGAAATCGTATTGTTTCCATCGGCCCGCTGCGTTTCAAAACCCGAGACACTCTCCGTCGTTCACAAAACAGGCCGGCTCCAGAAAATCGCCGAGGAAGCCGCAAAACAGTCCGGGCGAGGAAAAATTCCCTGGGTGACGGCCGTCTCATCGTTTCAAAATGCGGTACAGAGCGCCGCAAAGACCGATTTGCCCCTGTTTTTATATGAAAGCGAAAAGCAAAACAATTTGAAGGATATATTAAATAACACCGCCGGATTTAAAACGGTATCGATCATGACGGGCCCCGAAGGCGGCTTCGAGCCGGAAGAGGCGGCCTATGCCGCCGAAAACGGCATGCGGTCCGTCTCTATCGGCCCTCGCATCCTCCGCTGTGAAACAGCCCCCCTGGCGGCGCTGGCAGCTGTGATGTACCACACGGGGAATATGTGACTACCACGGCCCGCAGATACTTCGCAGAAGTCTCTGCGGGCCACCCCTCTTTCTTTTGATTTTGCTCCTGATCCAGATCATCCCCGCTGTGCTCTGGATTTTATTTGACAGAAGAGCAGTAGCGGAATATCCTTGGATCAGCGGCGTTATTGGCAGCTGGATTTACGGCGCATATCATATTGCCGTTATGCTTTGGGGTATCGTCATTTTTTCGCGACATAGGCTGACAAACAAACCTTAAGTCATTTCGCAGGTGCCGATGACCTCGACCGCCCGTTAGCCTAATAACATTTATCGACGGCGCGCCGGGGTCGTCGCGCCCTACGGTTTACAGGTATTGCAAGTAATTTTAAGGGGAGACCACATACATGTCCATGACTGAACTGCACAAAAACGGCGTCTATCTGATCAGCGGAAAGCCGGTCGCTGCTGAAAACGCGCAGAATGTCGCGGCGCCCGATGCGGCCCGCGAAAAGACGATGGCTTATCAGATCATCAGAAAACACGACAAGGGCACGGACCCGAAAAAACTCAGGCTGAAGTTTGACGCCCTTGTGTCCCACGATATCACATATGTAGGGATTATACAGACAGCGCGCGCCTCCGGGTTGACAAAATTCCCGATCCCCTACGCCATGACGAACTGCCACAACAGCCTCTGCGCCGTGGGCGGTACGATCAACGAGGACGACCATGTCTTCGGACTCTCCGCCGCGAAGAAATACGGCGGCATTTTCGTACCGGCCAACCAGGCTGTTATCCATCAATACGCCCGGGAGACCCTCTGCGGCTGCGGGAAAATGATCCTAGGCTCCGATTCACACACCCGCTACGGCTGCTATGGCACACTGGGTGTCGGCGAGGGCGGGGGAGAGCTGGCCAAGCAGCTGTTGGAAAACACCTATGACGTGGACGCGCCCGAGGTGGTGCTTGTTTGGGTCGAGGGAATAGTCCCCCATGGCGTCGGACCTCATGATATTGCCATCGCCCTTGTCGGCGCGACGTTCGATAACGGCTTCGTGAAAAACAAAATTATGGAATTTGCCGGGCCCGGCATTGAGGCGCTGCCGATGGATTTCCGCATCGGCGTCGACGTCATGACAACGGAGACAAGCTGCCTTTCCTCCATTTGGGTGACGGACGAAAAGGTAAAGGATTACTATAAAAATGTCGGGCGTCCCGAGGCATATGCAATGCTTGCCCCAGCAGATGGCTCATATTACGATTCCATGGTCAAGGTGAATCTCAGCGAGATGGAAGCCATGATCGCCCTGCCGTTCCACCCGTCGAAGGCTTACGCGATCCACGCGCTCCAGAAGGACCCGGTGCGTATCTTTACTGAGATCGAAGAGGAATGCAACAGGGAGCTTTCGGGTAAGGTCAAAATGGATCTGAGGCGGAATATTAACGACAAAGGGCAGGTGACCGTCGAACAGGGCGTCATCGTTGGCTGCTCCGGCGGAATGTATGAGAACATTTCGGAAGCGGCAGATATACTGGTCGGAAAATCCGTCGGCGACGGTTATTTCTCCCTGTCGGTCTACCCGTCGTCGGCACCTATCGGCCTTGCCATGACAAAGGACGGGATATCCGCATCGCTCATGGAAACCGGGGCGTTAATTAAGTCCGCCTTCTGCGGTCCGTGCTTCGGAGCGGGCGACACGCCGGCGCATAATACACTCTCCATCCGCCATGCCACGCGCAATTTCGCCAACCGGGAGGGCTCCAAGCCGTCGGGCGGCCAGATCGCCGCCGTCGCTCTGATGGACGCGCGCTCCATTGCGGCGACAGCCGCAAACGGCGGCATATTGACGGCGGCGACAGATATTGATTACGTTGTCACGCCGAGGGCATATAAATACGACCCGAGCATCTACGAAAAGCGCGTCTACGACGGCTTCGGCAGACCGGACCCGACCGTGGAGCTCCGGTTCGGGCCAAATATTGCCGACTGGCCGAAAATGCACCGCATGGACGACGACCTGCTTGTAAAGCTCTGCGCCGTCATCCGTGACGAGGTCACAACAACGGACGAGCTCATCCCCTCCGGCGAGACGTCCTCCTATCGCTCCAACCCCATCGCA
Source organism: Clostridiales bacterium (assembly GCA_012718935.1). Taxonomy (GTDB): domain Bacteria; phylum Bacillota; class Clostridia; order Oscillospirales; family Oscillospiraceae; genus Sporobacter. The sequence goes on along the minus strand of JAAYBH010000396.1, from coordinate 158 downwards.
CTGTCCGAATTCACCCTCTCCCGCCGCGTCCCCGAATATGTGGGACGCAGCAAGGCGGTCCGATTGCTTGAAGAGGCGAGAAGGGGCGGCAAGACACCGCCCGAGGCTGCCGAAATCCTCAGGAAGGTCGGCGGCGACATCGTAAGAACAACGATCGG
>JAAYBH010000395.1 GCA_012718935.1 Clostridiales bacterium | reverse complement strand
TGAATTGACATTCAATATATAGGGGCGCACGAATTTATCGGCTTATTCCCACTCGATGGTGCCGGTGGGTTTCGGCGTCAGGTCGTATAAGACGCGGTTGACTCCGGGAACCTCTGCTGTGATGCGGGCGGTGATGTGCTGCAGCAGCGCGAAGGGGATATCCTCGACGGTGGCGGTCATGGCGTCGCGGGTATTGACGGCGCGGATGATAACGGGCCAGTCAAAGCTCCGCTTTCCGTCGCGTACGCCGGTGGACTTGAAATCGGGGATTACCGTGAAATACTGCCAAACCTTGCCCTCGAGCCCGTTTTTCTCAAATTCTTCTCGCAGGATCGCATCAGACTCCCGCAGTGCCTCCAGCCTCTCGCGGGTGATCGCGCCCAGGCAGCGGACACCCAATCCCGGACCCGGAAAGGGCTGGCGGTCAACCATGCTGTCCGGCAGGCAAAGAGCCCTGCCGACGACGCGCACCTCGTCCTTGAACAGAAGCTTCACCGGCTCCACCAGCTCAAACATTAGGTCGTCAGGCAAACCGCCGACATTATGGTGCGCTTTGACAGGGCCGCTCTCGAGGATATCGGGATAAATCGTACCCTGAGCCAAAAACTCGATACCGTCAAGCTTGCGGGCTTCCTCCTCGAACACGCGGATGAACTCCGCGCCGATGACTCTACGCTTTTGCTCGGGGTCGGCGATACCGGCCAGCTTGCCGAGAAAACGGTCCACAGCGTCCACATAGACGAGGTTGGCATCCATCCGGCCCTGGAAAACCTCAATCACCTGTTCCGGCTCGCCCTTGCGCAAGAGCCCGTGGTTGACATGGACACATGTGAGCTGCTTTCCCACAGCCTTGATTAACAGCGCTGCGACGACGGAGGAATCAACACCGCCGGATAAAGCCAGCAATACCTTTTTATCGCCGATCTGTTCCCTCAGCGCCGCAAGCTGCTCGGTTATAAAAGACTCCGCCAGAGCCGGGGTTGTGATACGCGCCATGTTTTCGGGACGTTTGTTGCTGCCCATGGATATCTCCTTGTTTCATATAGAATGCGAAAATACTATATCACGCGCGCTCATGTTTTCCAATAGAGAAAATCGGCCCGATCTGACTGCGTTGAAACAGTCCTCAGCATTTGCCCATAAGGCGGATATAGAACTCGACAGCCCGCTTGACCACCTCAACCCGGACATGCTCGTCGTTGCCGTGAATGCTGCTGCGCTCTTCAGCAGTCAGATCGGCGGCTGAAAAGCGGTAGACATGGTTGGAGATCCGGCCGTAGTGTCGGCTGTCAGAGCATTGAACCATCAGATAAGGGCTGACGATACAGCCCGGCCAGGTATCCGCCACAGCTTCAGCAACCTTACCCCAGGCGGAGCAGCGGATTTCTGAAATAGCGCTGGGGTTGATTGCCCCTGCTCCTACGGTGAAATGCACATTTTCATCGCCTGCGATACTTTTGACATAACCTAACGCGCTGTCCACACTGTCCCGTGGATTTAACCGCAGATTGGCCACGAAGGAAGCAGTAGGCGGTATGATGTTGGGGGCCTGGCTTCCTGAGGCTTGAGTAAACGCCACTGTCGTGCGAAGCAAGGCGTTCAGCTCGCCTCCCTTCTTTTTGCTCATCGTGTCGAGAATACCGCCAAAGCACCAGAGATTGGCGAAGATGATACGGTACATAAAGGAAGAATGACGACCGAGAGTATCAAACATTTCCGCTGCGGATTCGGTGATATGCATTTTAAAGGGATGGTTTTCCAATCTGCAGCAGGCTCTGGAAAGTATGCCGATGGGGGAGTGGGGTTTGGGGGAGGAGGCGTGCCCGCCGGAAGAGGATACACTAAGCTCAATATTCATCATACCCTTTTCCGCAATTCCAATCAGAGCGCATGGGCGTTGGACTCCGGGGAAAACATTTTCTACCACGGCACCGCCCTCATCCACCACAAGAGCAGGAGTGATACCGTGGTTTTCAAACCAATCGACAATGTGCACGGCTCCGGGGCCGTTGACCTCCTCGCCGCCTGAGAAAGCGAAATAGATATCCTGACTGGGCTTATAGCCCCTGGTAATAAGATGGTTTGCGGCGTACATAATACCATTGAATGTGAGCTTGGTGTCCAGACAACCGCGGCCCCACAGCACGCCGTTTTCGTCGATAAGGGCGTCAAAAGCTGGTTTGGTCCATTTATCCGCATCTACGGGCACCACATCATAATGTGACATCAAAACTGAGGGCGCGTTGTGCTCCGTGCCATTCCATTTGAAAAGAAGAGCCCTGTTGGGAAGACGAGTCAGGATGCATTCACGGGCTACCTCCGGATACAGCTCCGGAAGCAGTCCGATAAACCTTTCAAACTCTGTGTCGTCCTCCATGGCGGGGTCGTAGAAAGAGACTGTGCGGCAGTGGATAAGCTCCTGCAATGTGCTTACGGCGGCGTCGCGGTCGAAATCCACGGTTTCAGGTTCGTCTTCCTTCTCCGTCCGCGGTCTGAATATGGCGGCCCTGATCAGGATTACCCCCAGAAACGCGACGATAAGGGCGAGGACAATGTACAATACAGTCATATGCTGACTCCTTTAGCCCAACAGGCCTTTTTTATAAAGGAAGCGACTGACGGCAAGCGTGAACAGCACGCTCACCGGTACCATAATACCTACAGTCCCGGCATTCAGGGCAGGGACGAAGATGAACAATATGAGCATCAATACAATCGGAGCTACGGAAATTTTCCAATTTTTTGAGATAAATATCACACCCAAGCCGCCAAAAAGCGCCGGTATCAGTTGGGTAAAAGCGGGCTGGAGAACAGGGGCCTGGAGTATGGGGGTCAGAGGAGTGATGAGGATGACACCCAAAACGATGATGAGCGTTGTTACGATGCTGGAGACGGCGATGGCTATTGTGGATACCACCTCCCCCTCCTCGGAATTGG
>JAAYBH010000394.1 GCA_012718935.1 Clostridiales bacterium | reverse complement strand
CCTGCGGCAGCGTCCTCAACCTCTTCATGGAGCGCTTCGGCCATTCCCCCCAGGTCGTCGGCGGGATACTGGAGGAAGAATGCCGGTCGCTGATGTCGGAGTTTTTCAAAAAGCTGCGCACCAGTAGGGGCGATTTGTAATCGCCCGTCGGATGATAACATGAAATCCGGGACGCTTAAGGGTGCCCCGGATTTTTTATATTATTTCATTCTTACAATGGTTTTCCGTTACTGTCGAACAACGGCAGAGGCTCAAGATAGGTGAGGTCCGAACGGTTTTTGGCGTCGCCTTCGGCGAGGATAGCCATTTTTCCGACAATGGTGCCGCCGGCCTTATTGACGAGAGCTTCGACGGCGCGGAGGGATTCACCGGTGGAGACGACGTCATCGACGATGAGGATGCGCTTACCCTTCATTTTAGCGGCGTCGGCGCCGTCCAGATACAGCTTCTGAGTCCCGGCAGTCGTGATGGAGCGGACTTCAATCTCGAAAATGTCCTTCATGTAGAGCTTCGGCGCTTTTCTGGCCAGAATGTAGTCGTTTCTGCCGCTCTGGCGCGCCATCTCATGGATGAGCGGAATCGCCTTGGCCTCCGGCGCGATGAGATAATCAAAATCAGGCGCTTTTTCGAGCAGCGCCGCGGCGCTCCGGCAGGTGAGCTCCACATCGCCGTAAATAATGAGTCCGGCGATCATAAGAGAGTCGTTCAGCCGACACAGCTGCAGGTCTCTGTTGACGCCTGCGATTGTGATATTGTAGACCATCGGTTCCTACTCCTATAGAATATATTAATTGCCATAGGGCGCGACAACAAGAGACTTCGAAGAAGTCTCGATGCGCGCCGTCGTTCTCTCATAAGATAAACGGGCCGCCGAGGTCGTCGGCCCCTACGAATAACGTGAGGGTTCAACTTAGCAGCTCCCTGTAGTCTTCCGCGCTGTCGACCTTACCCACGGCGGAGAAGGAGACCTTGTCGAAATCAAGGCAATACGCGGAGAGCTTGTGAATATCCTCTGCCGTAACGCTGTCGTAGGATGCGATGATCTCATCCGGCTCCGGGACATAGCCGAAATACAGCTCGTTGCGGCCGAGCCTGTTCATGCGCGTACCTGTAGATTCAAGGCCCATCAGCACATTGGCTTTCAGCTGCTCCCGGGTTCTTAAAAGCTCGTCGGCAGCAACGCCGTCCTCCTTGAACCGTTTTATTTCGTCAACGATAACGCCGATGGCCTCCCGTTCCGTCGCCTTGCCTAAGGCCGTGTAAACGGAAAAAAGGCCGGTGTCAATATAGCTGGAGCCGTAGGTATAAATACTGTAGCACAGGCCGCGCTTTTCCCGCACCGTCTGGAACAGCCGGGAGGACATGCCGCCGCCCAGAATCTCCGACAGAAGTTGCAGCGCGAACCGGCTTTGATCCGTCACGCGGATTCCCGGGAATGCGATATTCAGATGATTTTGCTCCAGGCTCTTGCGCCTGACGGTAAAGGATGGTGTGTAAGCGGCTTTGACAGGCTTGTGGGAATTACCCTTTGTCATGACCTCAAAACGATCCTTCAAACGGGTGATGTCATCCGGCTTGTAGCTGCCCGAGACGGCGATAACGACGGACTCGGGATTGTAATGGGCGCTCATGTACTGCCGCAGCGACGTGCCGGTCATTTTGTCCAGTGTCGCCTTCTTCCCCAGAATGGATCTGCCGAGGGAATAGCCTTTGAAGACAGCCGACGACAGCCGCTCCACCGCCAGATCCTCCGGCGTGTCGGCATACATGTCGATCTCCTCCAGAATGACGCCGCGCTCATTTTTTACGTCGTCCTCGTCAAAGCGGGAATTGAAGAACATATCGCAGAGGATATCGGACAGCTGATCTAGATGCGTATCCAGCACGCGCCCGTGGAAGCAGGTGCATTCCTTTGTTGTAAAGGCGTTGCATTGTCCGCCGATGCCGTCCATGATACAGGCGAGTTCGGCGGCGGACCGCGTTTCGGTGCCCTTGAACAGCATATGCTCAATAAAGTGAGAAGCCCCGCTCATCGCCGCATTTTCATACCGGGAACCGGTGCCGACCCAGATGCCGAGCGACACTGAACGCACATAGGGTATATATTCATG
>JAAYBH010000393.1 GCA_012718935.1 Clostridiales bacterium | reverse complement strand
GGCGGCATCCTGGCCATCTGGAACTTCGCCCCCGTGAGCCTCAATGTGCCGGAGCATATCCTTGTCCATAACGAAAACATGGCGTCGTCCCTGGCCGTGCTTTCAAAGCATCTGAAGAAAAAAATAAATAAATGATATCGATCTGCGAGGAGTTGAGTCAATGGGCAACAGCATCACAAAAAAGTTCAGCCGCGCCTGTGAAATTCTGGACCGTTATGAGCGCAGTCCCCATAAGCTTATCCCAATCCTCCAGGATATGCAGGCGGAGTACAATTACCTGCCCGAGGAGATCATGACGTTCATTTCCGTGGCGCTGGGCATTTCGCCGTCCACCGTTTACGGTGTGGCGACGTTTTACGCCCACTTCACGCTGGAACCGAAGGGAAAGCATATCATCAAGGTCTGCGACGGTACGGCATGCCATGTGAAAAAATCGGAGGGTATTCTATCGGCACTTTTAAAGCTGCTGGGGCTGACAAGTGATAAGAGGACGACGGACGATATGCTCTTCACCCTTGAAACGGTCGCCTGTCTCGGTGCCTGCGGGCTCGCCCCCGCCATCGTCATTGACGAGCAGGTCCACGGGCTGATGACGCCCGCGAAGGCGCTGGAGCTGATCGATACCATCCGGAGGGAGGAGACGGCCAATGTCTGAACATATACCCCTTGAGGAGAGAAAGCGGCTGTTTGACGCCTGCATGGCCCAGTACAAGGCCAGGATCGTCATCTGCGCCGGTACGGGCTGCGTCGCGGGCGGTTCTCTGGACGTCTTTGACACGTTCATCGATTACATAAAAGAAAAAGGCCTCTCCGTAGCGGTGACGCTCCGTAAGGAAAGGGGGGATATCGGCATCTCCCGTAGCGGCTGCCAGGGTTTCTGCCAGATGGGACCGCTGGTGACGCTGTACCCCCAGGGCGTGCTTTACACAAAGGTACAGCCCGGCGATGTGGCGGAGATCGTCGACGAGACGCTCCTGGGCGGCAGGCTCATCGAGCGGCTTTTGTACCAAGCAGCCGACAACACGCCCGTTGCAGATACGGCACACATCCCCTTTTATGCCCGGCAGCGCCGCACGGTCTTGAAGCTCTGCGGCAATATCGACGCCCAGGATATCGACGAATATATCGCAAACGGCGGCTATATGATGGCGCGGAAGGCCTTTGTGACGATGAGCGCCGAGGAGATCTGTACGCTGATGCTGCAGGCCGGCCTCCGGGGCCGCGGCGGCGCAGGTTTCCCCACAGGCAGAAAGTGGGATTTAACACGCATTCAGAAAAGCGACGTTAAGTATATTATCTGCAATGGCGACGAGGGAGACCCCGGCGCGTTTATGGACCGTTGCGTCATGGAGGGAAATCCCCACAGCGTGCTGGAGGGGATGCTCATCGCCGCGGGGGCCGTTGATGCCACTGAGGGTTATATCTATGTCCGGACGGAATACCCCCTGGCTGTGAAGCGGCTGCGCATTGCCATTGAGGACGCCCGGCGGGCGGGTATCCTGGGAGCCGACGTCTTCGGAAGCGGTAAAGCCTTTGACATCCAGGTGATGGAGGGGGCCGGAGCGTTTGTCTGCGGCGAGGAGACGGCGCTCATCGCCTCCATCGAGGGGAAACGCGGCATGCCGAATCCGAAGCCGCCCTTCCCGGCCGAGGCCGGCCTCTTCGGGAAGCCCACCGTCATCAACAACGTGGAAACGCTGGCCTCCGTCCCCATCGTCATGCAGCTGGGAGCCGACGCCTACGCCGCCATCGGCACGGAAAAATCCAAGGGCACGAAGACCTTCGCCCTGACGGGCCATGTGGCCAACACCGGCCTCATCGAGGTGCCCTTCGGCGCGACGCTTCGGCAGATCATCGGCGACATTGGCGGCGGGGTTATGAGCGACGACGGGACGAACTGCAGCATCAATCTCAAGGCCGTCCAGATCGGCGGCCCCTCCGGCGGCTGCCTGACGAAAGAACATCTCGATATGCCTCTGGACTACGAGAACCTGACCGCCGTCGGCGCGATGGTGGGCTCCGGCGGGCTCGTTGTTATGAACAATGAGACGTGCATCGTCTCCCTGGCGCGTTTTTTCATGCAGTTCACGCAGAACGAGTCCTGCGGGAAATGCGTCCCCTGCCGGGAGGGCACGAAGCAGATGCTGAACCTTTTGGACGATATCATCGAGGGCCGCGCCACGGGAGAAACGCTGGAGCTTCTGGAGCAGCTGGCGACGACTGTTAAGTTCGGCTCCCTGTGCGGGCTGGGCAAAACGTCGCCGAATCCCGTTTTGTCGACGCTCCGGTACTTCCGGGACGAATATAACGCCCATGTGTTTGATAAGCGATGCCCGGCAGGCCGCTGCAAGGCCTTTAACATATATGCGATCACTCCGGAGAAGTGCAGAAGCTGCGGCCTCTGCGCGAAGAAGTGCCCGGTGGACGCAATCAGCCGAAATCCCGCCGGCGCTGTTTCGGCGGGCGAGAGAGGCGGACCATATCAAATCGATAAGGACAAATGCATCAAATGCGGCGCGTGTGCGGAAAGCTGCAAATTTGGCGCTGTCGCCATAGAAGGGCGAGGTGAATAAAGTGGCTAAAACGAGAACCGCGGTGATTGATACAATTGAAGTGGCCATCGGAGATGAGCGGAATCTCCTGGAGCTTATCCGGAAGGCCCATATTGAGCTGCCCACCTTCTGCTATCATTCGGAGATCAGCGTCTACGGCGCCTGCCGCATGTGCATGGTGGAGGTGGAGGGGCGCGGTATCGTCCCCGCCTGCTCGACGGCCGCCGCCGACGGTATGGTGGTTCATACGAATACGAAGCAGATTCGGGACATGCGGAAAATGATCGTGGAGCTTCTGCTGGCCAATCACGACCAGAGCTGCACCACCTGCCCCAAGAGCGGCGACTGCAAGCTGCAGAAAATCGCCAGGCAGATGGGCATCTCCAAGGTTCGCTTCAAGCAGAGGGAGAATTTCCCTGAGCTCGACCTGTCGTCGGACGCCATCCTCCGCGATCCGAAGAAGTGCGTTCTCTGCGGCGACTGCGTCCGGGTCTGTAAAGAAATCCAGGCTGTGGGCGTCCTCGATTTCGCGGGCCGCGGCGCGAATTCCATGGTCATGCCCTGCTTCAACAAGGGTATCGGCGAGGTGGAGTGCGTGGGCTGCGGACAGTGCGTCAAGGTCTGCCCTGTCGGCGCACTGACGCCGAAATACCAGACTGGCGAAGTGTGGAACGCCATCCATGACGAAAAAAAGCGTGTCGTTGTTCAGATCGCACCGGCCGTCCGCGTGGCGCTGGGCGAACATTTCGGCTTCAAGCCCGGGACGACGACCACCGGCCAGATCGTGACAGCTCTGCGGATGATGGGTTTCGACATGGTGTATGATACGAGCTTTGCCGCCGATTTCACCGTCATTGAGGAGGGCAACGAATTCCTTGCCCGGCTGAACAAGGGCGAAGGGCTGCCTCTGCTGACGTCCTGCTGCCCCGCGTGGGTTAAATTCGCCGAGCAGTACTATCCCGATATGCTCTCCAATCTGTCCACCTGCCGCTCCCCGCAGCAGATGTTCGGCGCGCTCTGCAAGGAGAAGCTGACGAAGGAGCTGGGAATTCCGCGCGAGGAGCTTGTGGTCGTTTCCATCATGCCCTGTACGGCGAAAAAGTTCGAGGCAAACAGAGAGGAATTCCGTACCCAAGGCAATAAGGATGTGGATTATGTTCTGACGACGCAGGAGCTGGCGGTGATGATCAGGGAGCGCGGCATCGAATTTGACAAGCTGGAGCCGGGCTCCTTTGACATGCCCTTCGGATTCAAGTCGGGCGCCGCCGTCATCTTCGGCACCTCCGGCGGCGTTTCAGAGGCTGTTTTGCGCTACGCCTCCTACGTGACAGGCAGCGGCGCCTTCAAGGAATACAGCAGTCTCCGCGCCGACGAGGGGATTAAAATCACCGAGGTCGCAGCCGGTGACGCCAGACTTCGTCTGGCCGTTGTCAGCGGGCTGGGTAATGCCCGCAGGCTCATCGACAGGATCCGGCGGGGCGAAGAGTCCTTTGATCTCATCGAGGTCATGGCCTGCTGCGGCGGCTGCATCAACGGCGGCGGCCAGCCGGTGAGCGAGGACCGCCATACTGTGCTGCAGCGCGCCAAAGGACTTTATGACAACGACAAAATGCTGCAGATTCACTCGTCTCAGGAAAACCCGTACGTCCAGAAGCTTTATAAGGAAGACCTGAACGAACACACGGCACACGCACTCCTGCACACGGAGTACAAAAACAGGAAGAGGATATCGGGGGAGGAAATTGTCTTGTCAAATCAGGAGCAAAACGCCAGGCTCAAGCTGGATATCTGCTTCGGTACCAGCTGCTTTATCCGCGGCGCGCAGGGCCTCTATACGAAGCTGATGGAATACGTCAGGGAGCGCGGCATCGCCGACGAGACGGAATTCAAGGTGTCCTTCTGCGGTGAGCAGTGCAAAAAGGGCCCCAACCTCTCCGTCAATGGCAAGGAAATCCACCATTGCACGATAGAAAAGGCGATTGAGGCAATAGAGAGGATTATATAACGGGCAAATAAGTGCGCCCCTACATATCGCCCGATGTACCAGTACGATTCCTTTGAAATCCTTGAAAAACCTGATATAATTATGTCAACAGATAATATCGCTACAGGAGGTGCATCGCAATGGCGAACGGGCATACAGGGCTCAATCATCACGAAAAGCAAAACACCGTTTATACAGTGACCGCCAACTGTCAGGATTGCTATAGGTGCGTCCGGGTGTGTCCCGTCAAGGCCATCAGCGTGCGGGACGGGCAGGCCTGCATCGAGGACGACCTGTGCATCAAGTGCGGCACCTGCGTCCGCGAGTGCCCACAGCACGCCAAAACGATCCGCTCGAGCCTTCACATGGTCAAGGAGCTATTGGCTTTTGGCCGGCCGGTGGCGGCCAGCGTCGCCCCTTCTTTCGCCGCCGTTTTTGACGGCTGGCGGGCAACACGGCTGCCGGCGGCGCTGCGGCGGCTCGGCTTCCGCTATGTCTCCGAAACGGCGGAGGGCGCGCTGCTTGTCACCGAGGAGACGATGAAGCACCTGGACGAGGGCAGCATCTGCACCGCCTGCCCGGCTGTCGTCAATTACATAGAAAAATACCGGCCCGAGTATGTGGACATGCTCATTCCGGTGGTATCACCGATGGTTGCGCACGGGCGGCTCCTGAAAAAAAGGCTCGGCAGCGACTGTGCCGTCGTCTTTATCGGCCCGTGCGCAGCGAAGAAGCTCGAAGCCCAGCGGCCTGAAAATGCCGACGCCGTTGACGCTGTACTCACCTTCACGGAGCTGCTCAGCTGGCTGGACGAGGAAGGCATTGACCTTGCCACGTGCTCAGAAAGCGGATTTGAAAGCTATGGCGTACTGGATAAATCAAGGCTTTTCCCCCTGCAGGGCGGCCTTTTGAAAACAGGCAGCATTGAATGCGACGGGACGAACGCCGATGTTCTCCACATCAGCGGCGCCAGTGACGTGATTGATATGCTTGATATCCCACCGGATAAATGGAATTTCACCGTTGTCGAACCGCTGTTCTGCGCCGGCGGGTGCATCAACGGGCCCGGCATATCGATTGATAAAAATATCTTCCTCAGGAAGCAGGACATCATAACATACGCCGAAAAAGCGGCAGCCGCGGCGCTCCGCGATATCGACCGGGATATCCCGGCGGGAACATTCTATGAGGAAAGCCGTGCCGACCTGATGCTGGAAGAGGTGGATGAGAACCGGATCAACCGGGTCCTTGAGGCGCAGGGCAAGCTCGATCCCCAAATGCAGCTCAACTGCGGAGCCTGCGGGTACGAGTCCTGCCGCGATAACGCCATCGCCGTAGCCCGCGGCCTGGCCGAGCCGGAGATGTGCATTCCCTATATGCGCCGTCTTGCCCAGCAGCGCACCGATAAAATCATCGAAACCAGCCCCAACGGCGTCGTCATCCTGGACAGCCAGCTCACAATCCTCCATATGAACCCGGCTTTCCAGCGTATGTTCATGTGCAACAGCGGCATTATCGGCCGGCGCATTTCCTATCTCGTGGACGCGGACGGCTACGAAAAGCTGGCTACCGGCGCCACCGAGACCTACGAGGCCATCAAAAGCAAATACGGTAAAAAGTACCATGAGCAGCTCTACAAGCTGCCGTCGGAAGACCAATTCGTCGGCATGTATACGGACGTGACGAAAATCAGGTTTGACGAAAAGCAGATCGATTTGATTAAAAAGCAGACCGTCGAGCAGGCGAAGGAGCTTTTGGACCACCAGATCCGGTTTTCCCAGGAGATGGCCCACTTCCTTGGCAAGAGTACAGCCCGGAGCGAGGATCTTGTCACGCGACTGATGGATTTGTACGAAGAACAAGGCCCAATCGAGCGATGAGGTGACCCGGTTTGAAATTTTTCGAGGATATCGTGGCTCAGGCGCTGAAAAAAGGAAAAATCGTCTGTGGGGATTCGACCCTCTGCGAAAGGACGATCGATTTTACCGAATTCGTCCTCTGCGACGGGATCGGCTCCGGTGTCTACGCCAATATCGCCGCCATTTCCTGTGCCAGCAGGCTCATCGAGCTCTTCAAGTCCGGCGTTTCCCAGGGGGCGGCATGCGAAATGGTGGCCGATTCCATGCACAGGGCCCGCCAGGAGGATATCCCCTTCTCGGCCTTCTCGGCCGCCCGGATCCTGCATGACGGCCAGTTCACCGTCTGTACCTACGAAGCCCCGGCGCCCATCATCATAAAGGACGGCACGGCAAGCGTCTTAAAGCCGCGTTTTTACACCGCCGGCTACGAGGTGATCGGCGAGTCGTCCGGCACGCTGGGCATAGGCGACTGTCTGGTCCTCTGCTCGGACGGAGCGACTCAGGCCGGCCTCGGCCACGGCTATACCTTTGGCATCGGCCCGGAAGGCCTGGCCGATTTTATCAACCGGTCCTTCAGCAGCGGCGTCGCTCTGCGGGAACTTCCGGATAAAATCCTTGAAATGACGAAGCAGATTTCATCCGGCCGTCACGAGGACGACACGACGGTCGCCATTATCAGCTGCCGGGAAGCACACGAGATCACCATGCTGAGCGGGCCGCCGTCCGTAAAAATGAAAGACCGCCCTTTTATCGAGCGGTTCATGAAATCCTCAGGCACCCGCGTCGTCTGCGGCTCGACGACAGCGGAGATCCTGTCCAGGGAGCTGAAAAGGGAAATCCGGCTGAAAAGCGCCGGCACCTCCTTCGGCAGTCCGCCGGAATACATGATGGAGGGCGTCGATATGATCACCGAAGGCGCCGTCATCCTCAACCAAATCTATAACATCCTTGGCGAGAACCCCGACCGCTTCGCCTTCGGCTCCCCGGTGGAGCGGCTGTGCGCGCTGCTTCTGAAGGCCGACGTCGTCACCTTTCTGGTTGGCCGCTCGGTAAACGACGCCCACACCGACCTCGTCTTCAAGCAGCTGGGCATCCGCCCCCGGGACGCCACGATCAAACTCATCTCGCAGAAGCTGAAGGAACTGGGCAAGCTCGTTGTGGAGGAGTATTTTTAGAATAACAAGGAAACCTAAAATAAACAAACAGGAGCCCGGAATCCCCGGGCTCCTGTCATATCCGGCGAGGCTGCGCGAATGACGCAGAATTCTACATTTTTTTATCGATAACCCTATACGAAATCAAAAATACAATCATCTGAACACACAGCACGCCCACGGCGATCAGCGCCGGTACGATATAATCCAAATAGACCAATACGAACGCCATCGCGCCGAGCATGATCGACGCCGCCGCATTGGAAACAGCGTAGGACGCTCTCGTCACCTGAATATTTCTCTCATCTTTCCGGTTGATTTCTTCTTCCCTCAGCTTGGCTGGGGTAAACCTCAAACGGTACAGCGTTAATACGCCGCCGCCTAGAAACACCGCGCCTATTCCCGTAATCATACCGAGCAGCATGACAAGATTATATGACTGCACGATATCAAGAAGCGCGCCGAGTATTCCGAAAGCCATCAGGATAACGCCGATGAACAGCGAGAAATAAGCGCCGCTCTTACTCTTTGGTAATTTTCCGGATTTACATAACATTTTTTATTCCCCCTCATAGATAAAGATATCTTCAATGGTCATGCCGAAGTATTTTGCGATTTTAAAGGCCAGCTGGATGGACGGGTTGTACCGCCCGTTTTCAAGAGAACCGATGGTCTGGCGGGAAACCTCCAGCGCGTCGGCCAGCTCCTCCTGGCGGATACCGCGGGATTTCCGCAATTCCTCGAGCCTGTTCTTCAATAATACCGCCTCTCTTATGGAAAGTTTGCTTTACATTTTGATGATAACACCTGTTTCAGGAAATGTCAAGCATACTTTCCATTTTTGTTTTAAGTCGTCCAGCGGCGGACGGGAAAGGGACGCCGAAGGCGGCGTCCCCTGCAGGGGTGGCATATTAGTATTGAAAGATACCGCGCAAAACGGTATGATTAAAAAAACATATTTCAAGGAGAGCGCGCCATGCTGAAATACCCGCATTTATTTGAACCGATCCGTCTGGGAAAGACGGTATTCCGCAACAGGATGTTTGCTTCCCCTATCTCCGAGAGAGCGGTTGATTCGCAGTATCGGCCCAACGCCGACGGTATTGCCTTCTACGAGCAGAAGGCCATGGGCGGCGCAGCGTCCGTCTGTATCGGCGACTGTGTCGTTGACTCGAAGCACGGCCTGCTGGGCGATTTCATGGTCCGGTTAGACGATCCGAATACGCACCGCACCCTGAATCTCCTGTCGGACGCCATTACCCGGCAGGGGGCTGTGGCGTCGGCGGAGCTGATGCACGCCGGGCTTTACGCCTACGGCTCCCGGATGGCCGGGCACAAGGTGTTCTCACCCTGCGGCGGTGTGGACGCTCAGGGCAATACATATGATGAGATGGCCGAAGAGGATATCGAGCACACAATAGAAGCTTACGCCAAAGCCGCGGCATGGGCAAAGGCCTGCGGCTTCGGCATGGTGACGGTCCACGGCGGGCACGGCTGGCTTTTTTCCCAGTTCATGTCCTCAAAGGTGAATCTGCGGCGGGACAAATGGGGCGGGACGCTGGAAAACCGCATGCGTTTTCCCCTGGCGGTCATTGAGGCCATCCGTAAAAGCTGCGGCCCCGGCTTTCCCATCGAGATCCGCATCAGCGGCTCGGAGGTGACGCCAGGCGGTTACAATTTGGACGAGGGAATTGCCATCGCAAAAATGCTGGACGGCCATGTGGATCTGATCCACGTTTCGGCGGGCCACCACGAGCGGCGGGAGGTTTTCACCGTCACTCACCCGAGTATTTTCAGTATGGACAGCTGCAACATCGGGTACGCCGCCGCCATCAAAAAACATGTCAGAACACCTGTCGCGTCTGTGGGCGCCCACTGCGACCCGGCGCTGCTGGAGGAGATCATCGCCTCGGGACAGGCCGATGTGGTGGAGCTGGCCCGAGCCGTCATGGCCGACACGGACCTCATTAATAAAGCCCGGGCGGGAAAAGAGGAGGATATCCGGCCTTGCCTGAGATGCCTTGCCTGCTTCTCCAATCTTTTAGTCAACGGGCAGATCCGCTGCGCCGTCAACCCGGTCATCGGCCGCGAGCTGGAGTACCGGTACGCGCTGCCGCCCGCCAAAAAAAAGACCGTCCTTGTCGCCGGCGGCGGCATCGGCGGAATGCAGGCTGCCCTCACCGCGTCGAATGCCGGCCATAAGGTGATCCTCTGCGAAAAAAGCGGCCGTTTAGGCGGCTCGCTGACCTGCGAGGAGGCCGTGCCCTTTAAGAAAAAAATAAAAGATTATCTGGCCTATCAGGCCCGCCTGATCGCCAATGCGCCCATCGAGGTGCGGCTGAATACCGCCGTCACACCGGAGCTGGCATCGGCATTGAATCCCGATGTGATCATTGCTGCCCTGGGCGCGCGCCCCGTCGTCCCGCCGGTAAAGGGTATCGGCCTGGCGCATGTGTTCAGCGCCGAACACGTCTACGAACATACGGATTCAGTCGGTGAGAAAGCCGTCATTTTAGGCGGCGGGCTTGTGGGTGTAGAGCTGGCGATCTATCTGGCGTCTCTCGGGAAGGATGTCACCATTATGGAGATGATGCCCGAACTCAACAACGGCGGCAACATCCTCCACCAGCACGCACTGGACGTTGAGATCACACGCCTTAACATCCGTCTCGCTCTGGGCACGAAAGCGGTCGAGATCAATGACAGGGGCGTTCTCGGCTGTAACGACGGCGGCGAGGCGCTCTTCGAGGCCGACACGGTGATTTACGCCGTCGGGCAGGCGCCGCTTCATGAGGAAGCGGACGCGCTGCGCACCTCCGCTCCGGAGTTCTATATCATCGGTGACTGCGGCATCCCGAAAAACATCATGCAGGCCACCTCCATGGCCGACGCTACCGCCCGGAACCTGGGCAGAGTGTAAATGTAAATACACATAAATTATCGGGAAGGGGCTTGCTTCTGCAGCCCCTTCCCTGTTCGTACATTATTAATCAGCCGGTTGTGGTCAGGTTGGCGGAGGCTGACGTGGCGGCCGGAGGGGCTGCGAGGACCGGGTAGGTTGCGTCGGTCTCCGGATATGGGTATGCGTCAAGCTCCGTATAAGTGTCCACAAACGCGAGATAATCCTTGTAATTATCCTGGGTAATTGTCACGGCGGGGAGGCGCAGGTCTGCGTACGTCTGGCCGGCGCTTCTATCGATCCACTCCGGCCACAGCGATGCGGGTGTCACCCTGCCTGTGATCATCGCATACAGGCCGCAGAAGATCGGCTCCGTATACAGACGCGGCTCAATGCAGACGGCGGATTTCAGGGCGCCGGTCCCGCCGGCGTCCCACAGGCTTATAAGGGCCGTGCCGCCGGCTGTCGAGCAGACGGCGGTCCCGGCTTTACCGGCGTCCGCGGCAGCCCGCGCGATGCCGACAGAATAGTCATCGAAGAAGCCGCAGCCGATCCAGTACTTGAGCTTTGAGTTGGCGTCCATGACAGGCGCGGCCAGGTTGTAAGCCGTCTGAGCGGTCATATCGCCGGCGGCGCCGTCGAGAAAGAAGAAGCTCCCTTCCTTATAACCGTTTCCCAGCCAGGCGTCATACGCGCCGGTGCGGCGAATCTCGGGAAGCTGAAGATCCGCGTAGCCGATAAAAATGCCGCCTGTGTTCTCGGGCGTCGCGTCCGGCCAGGTTGACTTGGCGTAATCGATGCACCAGGTGTACATATCGTAGCCGAGCGCATGGTCGTCATATCCGACAGCGGGGTGAAGGAGCTTCATATTTTCATCATAGGCGGGCGCCATGCCGCTCATCCACGGCATGTTGTTCCGGCTCAGAAGCTCGGCCGCCGCCGGATAAGCCGCAGGAGTCGGATCGAGGATAAGGCCGTCATAGCTCTGATCGCAATACGACTGGACCGTCGCAAGAAACTGGTCGTCGTCTGATGCCGTAAAGCTGTTGAATTCGACATTCAGTTTGTCCGCCCAGGCCTTGAACGCATCGCTTAACATATCATACATAACGCTCACGCCGGTATGGATATAGGCAACCTGATATCGTCCGGCTGCAATATAGTCGATTGACGGATCAAAGAAGCCCTTCTCCAGAGCAGCTCTGGGTGCTTCGGATGCGGGAGCTTCGGATGTCACTGAGTCTGTCGTCTCGGCTGGCGCGCTGGGGCTGGGCGTTTCCGCCGGCTTGCCGCCGCAGGCGAAAAGAACGAATATGACGGACAGTGCGAGGGTGAGTGTAAGCGCTTTTTTCATGTATCGAGATTCCTTCCACTTATGTTAACCTTTTATAAACAGTATGCCCGGCGGTCATACCGTAAATACCGTGTCCTTTGGCTGATCAGTATCGCCCGATATCCCGTGCGATATGATATCCCGCCTGATTGGCTTCCAGCATGTTTTTCGGCGTCAGACAGTCGCCGATCTGATAAAATTCCACCGACAGGCCCGACGCGCAGGCGCGCAGCGCGCCGGCGGCCTCCCGCTCCGGCTTCACGCCCACCGCGTAAATTACCGTATCAGCCTCAATCAGACTTTCGGCATCATCGGCGCGGGATCGAACGACAGCGCCGCTCCCGCCGATCGCCACAGCTTCGGTGCTTGTCAACACGCGGATGCCCAGCTCCCGGATTTTCATGTCCAGCACAAAGCCGTGGAGCCGGGCGCCCGTATAGTTGAGCCTGTCGAGCAGCTCCACAACGGTCACTTCCCTGCCCAGCTCCGCCAGATGGACGGCGAGCTCCGCCCCCACCAGCCCGCCGCCGAGGATGACGGCGCGCTGTCCGGCCAGGTCCGGGTTTATGTAAACCTGTTCGGCGCTGAAAGCATTTTTGCCCCCGATACCCGGAATGTCCGGCACTATCGGCCGCGCGCCGAGAGCGGCGATGATGACGTCGGGCCGCAGCGCCGCGGACAGCTCCGGGGTGACTTCTGTTTTCAGCCGCACCTCGATGGGCGCTCTGGAGATCAGAAGCGCCTGCTTTTTTAAGTACAGGTGCAGCTTCTGCTTAAAAGAGACCTCCGCTTCGCAGTTCAATACGCCGCCGAGCCGGTCGGTTTTCTCACAGAGGATCACTTCATGGCCCCGGTCCGCCGCTGTCAAGGCCGCCTGCATACCGGCGATACCGCCGCCCGCCACCAGGACCTTCTTCCGGTGCTTTGGAGGAATATCGGATTTTGCTTCATATTCGAGCCCGATGACGGGATTGACGGCGCATTGGAAATATTTTACATCATCGGCCGTTGCGAAGCAGGCATAGCAGCGGAGGCATTGGTTCACCTCGTCCTCCCTGCCCGTCATCAGCTTGACGGGGAGATCCGGCTCAGCCAGCGTACCGCGCCCCATATTGATGATATCCGCCTTGCCGGAGGCGATGAATTCCTCCATCTGGCAGGGGTCACTGAAGGCGCCGACCGCCGCCACCGGCGTTTTGACATGCCTTTTCACCTGGGCGGCATATTCGCCCAGCGCGCCGTCGGGCATGAACATTGTCGGATGGGTGATGTAATAAATTTCCTCGTCCTCATGGTGGCCTGCCGACACATGGAGGATGTCCACCTTCCCGTCCAGCGTTTTGGCAATCCGTATACCCTCGTCGATATCATAGCCCCGCTCGCCCCGGCACTCCGAGCCGCTCATGCGGAACTCGATCGGATATCGGGGTCCCACGGCGCGGCGCACCGCCTCCACGACGGCCAGGGGAAAACGCATACGGTTTTCAAGCGATCCGCCCCATTTATCACGCCGCGTATTCAGCTGCGGCGACATGAACTGGCTCAAAAGCCAGCCGTGCCCGCCGTGGATCATGATCATTCCATACCCGAGCTCTTTGGCAAAGGCGGCGGATCTGGCGAAGCAGCCGATCAGGTGCTCGATCATTTCCTCCGGCATTGCATTGGCGCGATAGCCCTGATTATTGACGGCGTCAACAGGCCCGTAGATTCTGCCGCCCTTTGCCGCCACATGGTGGGCATACATTCCGCAGTGCTGCAGCTCCACGGAGGCCACCGCCCCGTGCCGTGTCACCGCCCGGGCGAGCCGGCCCATCATGGGGCGGCACCGCTGGTCGTCAAAGGGCAGCTGATAGCCGATAATTAAGCCCGTTTCGCTGTCGACAATGCAATCGCCGACGGTGACGGCAGCAAAACCGCCCCTGGCCTTCAGCTCATAAAAAGCGATCATTTCCTCGGTGGGAAAATTCCGGCAGTCCGTATTGGTGTACCCGTTTGGGGATGCGAATATCCTGTTCCTGAAAACGGTATTGCCGATGGTGATCGGGGCCAGCAGATGCGGAAATTTTGTCATGCCATATCACGCCTTTCACATATATCGCTATTCTAAAACTGAGTTACGCGACACAAGTTCCCTCATCCGGCGCTGTCTCAAAAATAACAAACCGCCGTTTTGACGAATCCTCCAATTGCCGCTTTACCCCAGCATGGCTATAAAATCCCCCAATGTCCGATCGCGGTGGACATAGCGCCGCAGGATCAAAAGCTTGTCGCTGCCCTCCTCGTAGTAGCCGCTGTTTATTGTCACCGCATAGTCGTAATGCTCCGATACGGCATTCTTAACCGTGTCACTGTAATAACCGGTCGGGTAAGCAAAAACATAGACAGGCTTGCCTGTAATGGCGCTGATTTTCACTCTGGGGACGATGAGCGCCTTCAGCAGCTCTTTGGGTCTTAATCGTGTTAGGTTCTCGTGCAATGTCGTGTGGCCCTGAAAGGAGACGATATCCGTCATCTCCTTCATTTCCTCCCGCGTCAGGTACCCGGCTGTACCGATCAGCCCGCTGATCACAAATATTGTTGCCTGAAGGCCGTATTTTTTGAGAATCGGATACGCGTTCGTGTAATTATCCGCATACCCGTCGTCCAGTGTGATGATGACGGGCTTCTCATATACCGTAAAATCCTCCAGCTCCGCAAACGAGATCGCCGTATAGCCGTTTTCGGAAAGGTATCGCATCTGCGCCTCGAAATTCTTAGTGGCAACAGAGAGCTCGTAAATGCCGACCGGCTGATCGCTGATGCTGTGATAATAGAGAATCGGGACGCGGGACGGGACGATTCTGTTTTCGGTGGCCTCCGGTGAGGGTGGTGGAGATGCCGGCTCGGCTTTCGTC
>JAAYBH010000392.1 GCA_012718935.1 Clostridiales bacterium | reverse complement strand
TCAAAGCGATGATCGGGAAAATAGCGTGAGCATCCGTCGAAGACGATGCTCTTTTAGACGCCGCAGAGAGGGGATGCCGCCGGCTGAAAGCGCCCCGCGTTTATTGCGCTTGGTTCGCCCGTGAGCTCCGGCCAATCACCGGCGTGCTGTCACGTTACAGACAAAAAGTGCGCAGGAGTCCGCAGACGGTCTCCGGCGAATTTCGGGTGGTACCGCGGAAGCATGTCTTTCGTCCCTGTGTGGATGAAGGGCTTTTTTATTTTTACCGCGCCGCCGTAGGGGCGAACCTTGTGTTCGCCCTGTTACAGAATGCAGTGCAAACCGGCGGAGGGCAGATACGAGGTCTGCCCCTACGATATGATGTATAACAAAGGCTTATTGAGATAAATACAGGAGTGAACCATATGAAAGAACAACTGGAAAAGCTGAAGATCGAGGCCATGGCGGCGCTGGAGGCGGCGGCTGACCGCGCTGCGCTTGAGGGCGTGCGGGTGCGATTTTTAGGCAAGAAGGGGGAGATTACGGCCATCCTCAAGCAGATGGGCGGTCTGTCGGCGAAGGAGCGGCCTGTGATCGGGCAGCTGGCCAATCTGGTCCGCGCCGACCTTGAGGATGCCATCGAAGAGCGGGACGCCGTGATTGAGGAAAAGGAGCTGGCTGACCGGTTATTAAACGAAGCGCTGGACGTGACGATCCCCGGCACGACAGTGCTGATCGGGCACCGCCACCCCATGTCGATCGTTCTGGACGAGGCGAAGGATATTTTCATCGGTATGGGCTTTTCCATCGCAGAGGGCCCCGAGGTGGAGCTGTCGGTCTACGATTTTGACAAGCTTAATATTCCCGTGGGCCATACGGTCCGCGAATGGCAGGACACCTTCTATATCACCGAGGACGAATCGGTCCATCTGCGGTGCCAGACATCACCCGTGCAGGTGCGGGTCATGGAGCGCACGAGGCCGCCCATCCGCATTATCTCGCCGGGCCGCGTTTACCGCAAGGACGACGTGGACGCCACCCACTCACCCATGTTCCACCAGATCGAGGGCCTTGTCGTCGACAAGGGCATCACCATGGGGAACCTGAAGGGCACGCTCAACGCGCTCGTAAAAAAGCTCTACGGCGAAAATACCACCACGCGCTTCCGCCCCCACCACTTCCCGTTCACGGAGCCGTCGTGCGAGGTGGACGTGCGGTGCTTCAGCTGCGGGGGCAGCGGCTGCCGTGTCTGCAAGGGCGAGGGCTGGATCGAGCTTTTGGGTGCCGGTATGGTCCATCCGAAGGTACTGGCCGGCTGCGGCATCGACTCGGACATCTACTCCGGTTTTGCCTTCGGCGTCGGGCTCGACCGCATGACGCTCCTCCGCTACAGCATCGACGACATGCGCCTGCTGTTCGAGAACGATATGCGGTTTCTGAGACAGTTTTAGTGGGTGACTTCTAAGCCTTCCCCCAGGGGAAGCCGGTAAGCGTGACAGCTCCTGCGCCTAATTGCGCATGGCGCTGTTAAGGAGCCTTAAAAGGAAGGAATGAATATAAATGAACTTATCACGCAAATGGCTGTCGGATTACACCGATATCACGGCGTCCTCCGAGGAGTACGCCGATAAAATGACGATGTCCGGTTCCAAGGTGGAAATAACGCACGAGCCATCCGGCGAGATCAAAAACGTCGTCGTCGGGCGGGTCGATTCGATCGAACATCACCCGGATTCCGACCACCTGTGGGTCTGCCAGGTCGATGTGGGGCAGGGGGCGCCGGTCCAGATCGTCACCGGCGCGCAGAATGTCCGGGCGGGCGATGTTGTCCCCGTGGCGCTGCACAAGTCCGTTCTGCCGGGCGGGAAGAAGATCGAGAAGGGGAAGCTCCGCGGTGTTTTGTCGGGCGGCATGCTCTGCTCGCTGAGCGAGCTGAACCTGGACCTGCACGATTTTCCGTATGCCGAGGAGGACGGCATTTTCATCCTGCATGAGGAGGGCTTAAAGCCCGGCGACGATATCAGGCCTGTTATCAACGCCGACGACAGCATCGTCGAGTTTGAAATCACGAACAACCGGCCCGACTGCCTGTCGGTCATCGGCCTGGCGCGGGAGAGCGCCGCGACGTTCGGGACAGTACTCCGGATTCCGGAACCGAAGGTCAGGGGCGGCGGCGGTGACATCACAGCACAGCTTTCCATTGAAATCGCAAGCGCCGAGCTCTGCCCGCGGTATACAGCGCGGATGATCAAAAACATCAAAATTGAGCCGTCGCCCAAGTGGATGCGCCAGCGGCTGCGCGCAGCGGGCGTCCGGCCCATCAACAATATTGTCGATATAACCAATTATGTTATGCTGGAGTATGGCCAGCCGATGCACGCCTTTGACTACGCCTGCCTTGACGGCGGAAAAATCATTGTCAGGACGGCGAAGCCGGGTGAAGTGATGAATACGCTAGACGGGACGCCCCGCACCCTGACGCCCGATATGCTCGTCATTGCCGACGCCAGCAAGCCGGTCGGCGTAGCCGGCGTCATGGGCGGCGAAAACAGCGAAATCACTTCAATGACAAAATACGCCGTTTTTGAGTCGGCGAACTTCAACGGCATCTCCATCCGGAAAACAGCCATCGCCCTCGGCATGCGCACCGACGCCT
>JAAYBH010000391.1 GCA_012718935.1 Clostridiales bacterium | reverse complement strand
TGTGAAGTATCAAATGCATTTTATTTTAGCATAGGAGAATCCTAATTGCTACCACCAATTCGGGTTTAGCTGAGACATCACATCAATTCGATTCCATTATAGCCTTATAACATTTTCGTATTGCCCCGTTAATCGTGTGATTGCAACATTACCCGCATAGTTTATAATCCATTTTATTGAAACATAATTTGTCAAATTGTCCCATTATCCGCTTCCTGATTTGGTTGTTTCGCTTAATATTGTCGTTTTCAACAACTGAAACATCATCCGAATAACCATATTCACAATTGACATGGGAATTGACTTTATGATAGCTTAATAATGTTTAAGGCAAGCGTCCATAATATTGGAGGAGGAGTAATTATGGCTGATAAATCTACACCGGCAATAACCCCAAAACCATTGTCATTCAGACTGAAGTTCTTTTATGGTATCGGAGACTGCGGCTTCAGCTTAATGACAAACATCGAGACTTTCTACTTTCAGTTCTTCCTGACGAACATCGCGGTTTTCACAACAGAAGTCTTATGGATCGTCACAACGGTCGTATCGGTCGTTGACGCGGCACTGTCCTGGATCTACGGAGGCATTCTGAACATTATTAAGCCCAGGAAAATCGGCCGTTATCGGCCTTATCTGGTAATGATACCGTGGGTCGTACCAATCCTGTTCGCATTCCAGTTCATTAAAATCAGTGAAAACGTCGGTCTGTCCGCCTTTATTATCGCGGCGGCAGGCATTCTTAGCCATGTAATATGGAACCTGCCGTATGCGGCCAACATGGCAATGATGAGCATAGCGGGACAGACATCCCAGGGCAAAGCTGTTTTGTCATCATCCCGCGCGACCTGGAACAACATTTCCAGCATTTTGTTCTCCTATGCCGGACTTCCGCTGATAACGCTGCTTTCGAGCCTGCCCTTCCTCGGGTCAGAGGTCGTTGTCAAGGATGTCACTTATCGTTCAGGCGCGTTCGGCGCCGTTGCCTTCATCCTGGGCATTGTCATGGCGCTCACCTATTGGGTACACTATATTATCACGAAAGGCTATGAAGAGCCTGAGGATACCTCAAAACCCAAGGAGAGCAGAACAAAGGCCAGCTTCGGCTCGATGGCCAAGGCCCTTTTCACAAATTCCCATCTGATGTTCCTGATCGTAGCCGACCTTGCCAAATGGATCGTAAAATTCGTCGTCGCCGGCTCAGCAATCTACTACTGGACTTATGTCGCGGGCAACGCTGGAATCCAGGCCACTTATATCCTAGCCAGCAGCATCTGTGCTGTGGTGGGCGCATACTCGGCGCGTTTCTTCACAAAACTGTTTTCGAACAAGATGGCGATCATATATGCTTACGCCCTGATGGCTGCCGCTATGATCATCGCCTACTTCATATATAACCAGTTTTGGGTTGTTCTCGTTCTTATGTGCATCGGTCAATTCGGCTATGGCATCTGCTACGCGGTTGCTCCGGCGCTCTATGCCGACGCTGCCGTTTATGCCGACTGGAAGACGGGCAAAGCAAACGTCGGCTGGATCATGGGTCTGCAGACACTCCCACTCAAGGTTGGCGTCATCCTCAAGGCTGTCGTCATCGCTGCCGTCCTTACGGCGATCAACTTCAGCAAAGACATGGTCGTCACCGAAGCGACAAAACAGGGTCTCACCGCTTCCTTTGCATTGATCCCGGCTTTGTTCCTTGTTCTCGGCCTTATCCTTCTGCTCTTCGGCTTCAGGCTGACAAAAGACAAGATAGAGAAGTATCAGGCCGAAATCGACGCGAGAAAATAAGAAATCGCAGCAGGTTTATCATACGGATGGTGGGGGGATATTTATCCCCCTATCATCATGAAAGAAGGAGGAATTTTCTATGCTTACAGCAAAGCAAAACGTACTGGAAACCCTTAAACCGGACGGCAAACCCGACCGGCTCGTCAACGGATTTGTACCCTTTGTACCGATCATGAGCGATCCCATCTACGCTCTTTTGCGCGGCAACCGCGTCAAGGGCAAGACGACGAAGGATGTCTGGGGTACGGAAATCGCCTGGCCGGAAGGCCAGCACGCCGCCATGCCGCATGTGACCAATGAGAACAAGGTGCTGAAGGATATCACCAAATGGCGTGAAATCCTCAAAATCCCGGATGTTGCGGGTGCGGGAAAAGACCCGGCCAAATGGGAAACGGCGAAGAGCGCCGCCGCGGCCGCCGGGCAAAACGATAAGCTCTCCATGGGCTTTATGGGCACCGGCGTTTTCGAACAGCTGCACTTCCTCATGGGCTTTGAGGACACACTGATGAATTTCCTGATTGAGCCCGAAGCAATGCACGAGCTGGTCGAAATGGTCGGCGAATTCCGTCTTGCCTATATTAAAGAGCTCGTCGATAAGCTCAAGCCCGACATTATCCTCTCCCATGACGACTGGGGCAGCAAAAAAAGCCTGTTCATGAGCCCGGAGGTCTGGCGTGAATTCATAAAGCCGCAATACGTCAAAATCTACGGATACGCCAAAGCGCACGGCGTGATGATCATGCACCACGCCGATTCGTTCCTGGAGCCGATCGTCGATGATATGGTGGAGCTCGGCGTTGATATCTGGCAGGGAACGCTTCCCCAGAACGATATCGTGGGGCTCCAGAAACAGCTGAAGGGCCGGATGGTCCTGATGGGCGGTGTTGACGCCGCGATCGTCGACTGGCCCAATACGCCCGAGGCGGTCATCCGCACCGAAGTCCGGCGCGCCTGTGAAACCTACGGGCCCGGCGGCGGCTTTATCCCCTGCCTGACTTACGGCGGTCCCGGCGCCATATATCCCAACGTCGAAGAAACCATCATCGATGAGATCGATAAGTATAACAAGGATGTATATGGCATCTCCGGTTAACTTCCGTCATGCCGATATAAAAAACGCAGCACTTCACAGTGCTGCGTTTTTTATAATGCTGTTTACTTCCTTTTCTGCTTTTTAATCTCTTCTTCTACTTCCACAGCGCCCTCTTTGTAGAATTTTTCTTCGTCGGGCGCAAGCTCATGCAGAAGCCGTAAAAACTCTCCCGCGTGGACACGCTCCTCGTCGGCGATATCCTTCAGGATCTCAACGGCCAGCTTGTTCGTCGTCGATTCCGCCAGCTGCATATACAGCTGTATCGCCTCATATTCGGCCGCGATCATAAAACGTATCGCCCGGATGAGCTCGGCGTCGGTGAGCTTGCGTTCCTTTGCCAGTCCCGCAAACGCTGTTCCAAAATCCGGCATGATAACCTCCTATTACGCATTTTTCTATATAATATTACCTGTGTGAACAAAAGCTTAATTGTTTTAATGGAGCGGGTTTTTCATCACCTTCATGACGGCTTTCGTCGCCTCGACGGTAATGTCGGCATGATTTGTCACCTTCGTCGATGTGATCTCCGTCAAAAGCGCTCCTTTTTGCGACGTGACGTACTTGGGGTGCAGCTCATTGAGCGCCAAGGCACAGGCATTGGCAAAGCAAATATCGCAATCGCACCCGCCGAGATCACTTATCGTCTTTCTGACGCACTGTTTGACGAACTCTTCGTTTATATTGATCGGCTCTAATTTATCTTTAAGATCCATTGAGACAGCCCCCTGTAAGAAAATGAACATATAGCTTTATTATATATAAAGATGCGCGCCGCGTAAAGATGAATTTGCATTATGAGGAAAATATTATCAATTTTGTACGATCATGTCGGTTTCGCCGTATCGGGTATACAAATTAAGCTGATCCTGATACCTGCATGTTGGCGCCGTTTCTTAACCTGTTGGCGGGTCATTTGTGCCGGTTGGCAAATAGCTGTATCTCCAAATACAGAAAGCTCAGAAAATATACCCAGGAAGAGCTGGCTCGGAAGCTGAATATTTCGTTTCAGGCCGTTTCCAAATGGGAGACGGGTCAATCCCTCCCCGACGTCTCGATTATAGCGCCGCCGCCCGAGGATGAGCCCGTCTCTTTTTTCTGGAAGTCCGGCGAAATGTTCACGTATTACACCGATTGGCTGCTCCATGAGGCCGGAGAAATGATTTTTGACTGCGACTCCTCAGGTATCCCCCACCGGCACTGCATCGATCATATGATCGCAGAAAAGGTTGTCTAGCCGATTCAGCCGATGTATAATGCCGGTATAAGGTCGGCTGGCCTGATCAACGATATATTGAGGGATGATTCTATGGCGAAGCATCGATACACACCGGAAGAGGTCGCCGAGTGGCGCAAGGAACACGGCCGTTTTTTTTATTTCAACAAGGATGATACAAATTATTCGGTACAGAAACTCTATGGCTTTGGGAACACGCTCAACTGGGCGCATCCGTTCGCCTGGGTAATCGGCGCGGCAGTTCTTGCGCTGATCGTCTATATGCTCTTTTTCAAGCAAAGAAACGGCGGGTGACGTATGAAATACTATGTCGTCGACGCCTTCA
>JAAYBH010000390.1 GCA_012718935.1 Clostridiales bacterium | reverse complement strand
TCCATGAGCGACAGGCTCTGTATTGCCAACATGGCCATCGAGGGCGGCGCGAAAAACGGCATCTTCCCGGTGGACGAAGTGACCCTTGACTACTTAAAGGGCCGCACCGACCGGAAACCGGTTGTCTATGAGGCCGACGCCGACGCCGAGTACGAACGGGTCATTGATATTGATTTGTCAAAAGTCAAACAGACCGTCGCCTTCCCCCACCTGCCGGAGAACGCCCGGACCTTTGACGACATGCCCGACATCAAAATTGATCAGGTGGTCATCGGCTCCTGCACCAACGGGCGGCTGGAGGACTTAATCATCTCGGCGGAGATCCTCAAGGGCAACAAGATTGCGGGCCATGTCCGCTGCATTGTCATACCGGCGACACAGCAAATTTATCTGGACGCCATGGAAATGGGCCTTTTAAAGACGTTTATTGACGCCGGCTGCGCCGTGTCCACCCCCACCTGCGGGCCTTGCCTGGGCGGGCACATGGGCATCCTCGCCAAAGGTGAGCGGTGCGTCGCCACCACGAACCGAAACTTCGTCGGCCGGATGGGCCACCCCGAGAGCGAAGTATATCTGGCGAGCCCCGCCGTCGCGGCGGCTTCCGCCATCGCAGGTAAAATTGCTCCAGCCTTATAATACCCATCTCCGCCCGCAGGGCGGAGATAAACAAAAAGCTGTATAAGGAGAAATGATTATGATTATGACAGGCAATGTCATCAAATACGGCGATAACGTGGATACCGACGTCATCATCCCGGCGCGGTATCTGAATACGGCAAACGCCAGGGAGCTGGCTTCCCACTGCATGGAGGATTTGGACGCGACGTTTGTGGGGCGCGTTAAAAAGGGCGACATCATGGCCGCCGGCAGCAATTTCGGCTGCGGCTCCTCCCGTGAACACGCGCCGCTGGCCATCAAGGAGTCCGGCGTCGGCGCCGTCGTGGCCAAGAGCTTTGCGCGCATCTTTTACAGGAACGCCATCAACATCGGGCTGCCCATCATCGAGTGCGACGCCGACATTTCAGAAGGCGACACGGTTGAAATCGATTTTGATAAGGGCGAACTGAAGAACGTAACGAAAAATACCGTGACGCCCTTCGCGCCCTTCCCAACCTTTTTGCAGAACATTATTTCGGCGGGCGGGCTGCTCAATTCGATCGATAAGGGGGCCTGTTCGTGAGTTACAACATCGCTGTGATCGAGGGCGACGGCATCGGGCCGGAGGTCGTGGGCGCCGCGATCAAAGTTCTTCAGACAGTCGGCAAAACACACGGTTTTGATTTTACTTTCAAAAAGGTCGCCGCGGGCGGAAACGCCATCGATGCCTTCGGCGTCCCGCTGCCCGAGGAGAGCGTCAAGGAATGCCTCGGCAGCGACAGCGTGCTGCTGGGCGCCGTCGGCGGCCCCAAATGGGATACGCTGCCGGGGCATCTGCGCCCCGAAAAGGCGCTGCTCGGTATCCGCAAGGAGCTTGGCCTCTATGCCAACATCCGCCCCGCCAGGCTTCTCCCCGAATTAAAGGATGCCTGCCCCCTTAAAAAAGAAGTGGCCGACGCCGGGTTTGACATGATCGTCGTCAGGGAGCTCACCGGCGGGATGTACTTCGGCGAGAGCGGACGGCGGGAGGGCAAACACGGCCCCGAAGCGTACGATACGGAATGCTACAGCGAGATGGAAATCGAGCGCATCGGCGTCACGGCCTTCGAGCTGGCCAGGACACGCTCCAAAAAGCTCATCAGCATCGACAAGGCCAATGTGCTTGAAAGCTCCCGCCTCTGGCGCGAGGTCATGCACCGGCTGGCCCAGCGTTACCCCGATGTGACGCTCACCGACATGCTGGTGGACAACGCCGCTATGCAGCTTGTCAGAAACCCCAAGCAGTTCGACGTGGCTGTTACCTCCAACATGTTCGGCGATATTTTAACCGACGAAGCGTCCCAGATCACGGGCTCCATCGGGCTGCTGCCGTCGGCGTCCCTGGGCGAAACGAAACGCGGCATGTACGAGCCCATCCACGGCTCCGCCCCCGATATCGCCGGCCAGGATAAAGCCAACCCCATCGCCACCATCCTGTCCTGCGCCATGATGCTGCGCATGTCTTTTGGTCAGAACGAGGCGGCACAGGAGATCGAAGCCGCCGTCTCACGTGTTCTGGCCAAGGGCCTCCGCACCGC
>JAAYBH010000006.1 GCA_012718935.1 Clostridiales bacterium | reverse complement strand
CCGCACGCGCTGGGTTACGTCTGCAATCACCGGTGTGAAACAGGCTGCAGGCGCGAGAAGCTCAACGATGCGATTTCAATCCGCGAGCTGAAGCGCTATGCCGTTGAAAACGATACGGAAAAGATCTGGCTTGAGAATTATATCGCGCCAACCAGGATAAAAACCGGCCGCAAAGCCGCTGTGATCGGGGGAGGACCCTGCGGCCTGACAGCGGCATATTACCTCCAAAAAAAAGGCCACGAGGTCACCGTTTACGAAAGGCTCCCTGTGGCAGGCGGGATGCTGACGACAGGCATACCCGAGTTCCGCGCTCCGGCTGCGGATATCGAAAAAGAGATCGATATGATCAGAAGATCCGGCGTCACCATCGTCACGGACCGACATGTTGCCTCTGCGTCTGAACTGAAGAAGGATTATGATGCCGTGCTTGTGGCAGTAGGCGCCAGCCGGGGCAAACGACTGCGCGGTATTGCCGGATGGGACTTGAACGGTGTCTTTACAGCGGTAGATATCCTTCAGGCGGCGCGTCTCGGCCAGCCCTTGAGCCTCGGGGATACCGTCAATATCATCGGCGGCGGCAACGTGGCTTACGACTGCGCGCGGACGCTGCTTCGTATGGGGAAGCGTGTCAATATCGTCTGTCTGGAAAAGGGCGACGCCATGCTGGCCGACAAGGAGGAGATCGCGGAGGCTGCGGAGGAGGGCGCCGTGCTCTATGACAGCACCACAACCATCCGGATAGAATCCGCCGATGGGAGTGTGGCAGGTCACAGGATTATTGACGTGGCGCGGTTTTATTTTGATGACAACCGCAGACTTACTGTTGAGACAGTGGAGGGGACCGAACAGTTCATTCCCTGCGATTCTGTTGTGTTTTCAGCAGGGCAGGAAACGGACCTGACGGAAGCCTTCGGCCTCGAGCTGAACCTCTTTGGCTATCCGGTAACGGATTGCGAAAAGCTGACCACTTCCCTCTACGGTGTATTTGCCGCCGGCGATGTGATCACAGGTACGAAATTTGTGATTGATGCGATCGCCGCAGGGCGGCAGGCCGCGGCTGAGATCGACCGTTATCTCGGCGGAGACGGTCGGATTGACGAAGCGCTGATCCCGTATGAAGCAGGAGACACAAGAATCGGCAGGGTCGAGGATTTCGCCCAAATGCCGAGAGTAAAGGCAGCACCAAGGCCGGCGGCAGTCAGGAAGTGCGATTTCAAGCCGGTAAACAAAGGACTCACGGAGGAGCAGGCTTCCTGTGAAGCCGAGCGCTGCCTGCAATGCGACCTGAGGAAACAAATCACCAGGGTAAAGCTCTGGACGGAATATACTGCTCGGGGGGTGTGACGATGAGCTGCAATCAGTTTGTTGAATTATTGCCCGGGCAGGGGGAAATTACCGATAAGGCGGAGGATGTCTGCCCTGTTGATTGGGCACTTAAAATCGCTGACAAGGCGCGTTTGAATAATTGCGGCAAATCCGTGATGTGCCGCGACGGCATGAACCAGATGTATACGATCATCCTGGATATCACGACGGAAAAAGGGCGTCCGGAGGATATTGAGCTGCTGCGCGATATCTGCACGGTCATCAAGGAATCCCAGGGCTGCGATATTGCCGCAAAAGCGGCGATGCTCATTGACGAATCCATAAGACTATACGGTGAGGAATGGGACGCCCACACACGGAGAAAGCGCTGTACGGCCCTCGTCTGCGAAAAATACTACACGGTGCATATCCTGCCCGAAAAATGCAGGGGCGCGGGAGAATGCATCAAGGTCTGCTGGTACGGAGCGATTGCCGGCGGTGAAGGCCTGGTGTCGGTCATTGATAACGATAAGTGCAGACGCTGCGGCGAATGCTACAACATATGCCCGTCCGGCGCTATCGTCAGAGCCGGCGCAGTGAAGCCGAGGATACCGGAGGTCCCGGTACCGGTCGGCGGACAGCCATCCGCTGAAGAAGGCGACGGCGGGATGCGCCGCAGGAAAAGAAAAGCCGCAGATTCAGAGGAATAGTGCAGAAGACCGCAGCCGGGGCTGCGGTCTTGCTATATGTGGGCGCGTCTATGCTTTTTCCTGCATTAGTGTTTCCAGTCGTAACCTGTGATCTGCGCGGCTTTTTCGAGGATCTTGATCATTCCTTCTGCCTTACCGGCGGTTTCCGCCATTTGCGTAGCGGAGCCTACCTTGGCCTCGAAGTTGGCCTTCCAGATGGTAGCAAGATCGGCATCGCTGAACACAACAAACTTGTTGCCGGTCTTTTCTTCTATTTTTGCGATGTCAGAGGCAATGGCGTCATCATAGATTGTTTCTGAGTAAACCTGAGTTTCGGCTGCGGCGTCCTGGATGGCTTTTCTTTGAGCGTCGCTCAGCTTGTTCCACCATTCAAGATTGACAGTGAAGAAGTTGCCCGCAGCATAAGTACCGTCCAATGCCCAGTAAGGAGCGACTTCATACCAGCTCAAGGCTACCATGGGCGCGAAGCCCATCTGCGTGGCATCGATCAAGCCGCGATTCAGCGCGTCATACACATCCGGCGGGGCAATCACGGTGACTTTGAAGCCAAGCATTTCAAAGAGAGCCGCATCAAAGTTTCCAAAAGATGAGGAGCCTTTCGCCAGTGAAGCAATATCCGTAAAAGAGTTTTTGGAGCAGAACGCATTAGCGCCGCCCGCGATGACGTTCAGGTATTTGATTCCCAATTCAGAAGCTTCGTCCTGGATGAGCTTGGAGGTTTCCGGATCATCAAACATCAGGGTCTG
>JAAYBH010000389.1 GCA_012718935.1 Clostridiales bacterium | reverse complement strand
GCTCCGCCGGCGCCGTCCTCCGCTTTCTGGGCCGCGATTATCCAGTCCATGAGCTTGATGAAAAAAGCTTCGATTCCGGCTTTGACATCGCCCTCTTCTCCGCCGGCGGCGAGACAAGCATGAAATTCGCCCCCATCGCCGCCGACAAGGGATGCGTCGTCATCGACAACAGCTCGGCCTGGCGTATGGACCCTTCCGTACCGCTGGTGGTGCCGGAGGTCAACCCCGACGATGTCCGGCGTCATCACGGCATCATCGCCAACCCCAACTGCAACGTGATCCCGGCCACCGTTGCCCTGAAGCCCATCTATGACGCTTATGGCATCGGGCGCATTGTCTATTCCACATACCAGGCCGTCTCCGGCGCCGGCCTCAGGGGCCGGGAGGACCTTGAAAACGGCCTGAAGGGGCTGCCGCCGAAGAAATTCGCGCACCCCATCTCCGGGAACTGCCTGCCGCACATCGACGTGTTTCTTGACAACGGCTACACCAGGGAAGAGATGAAGCTGGTAAACGAAACGCGCAAAATCCTGGGCGACGCTTCCCTGCGGATTACCGCAACCGCGGTGCGGGTGCCGGTATTCACCGGACACAGCGCAGCCATCAGCGCAGAGCTTCTGCGGCCGTATGATCTGGCTGAACTGAGGGAGAAGCTGGCGCGTTTCCCGGGGCTTGTGCTGCAGGACGACGTGCAGAACAACGTCTACCCGACGCCGCTCTCTGCCAGCGGCCGCGACGAGGTCTTCGTGGGCCGCGTCCGCCGGGATGAGAGCGTCGAAAACGGCGTAAACCTGTGGGTGGTCGCAGATAACGTACGCAAGGGCGCCGCCACAAACGCCGTCCAGATCGCCCGGATGCTGATCGGACGGCCGAGCTAGTTAATTCTTTATTCTGACAAGCACGTACAGCTGCGCGTTTTCATCGGTGATATCGGGCATTTTCACAAATCCCGCGTTCTGGACGATGATTTTAAGCGCCGCATGCTCGTTTTCCGCCGTAAACGTCGCCTCCTCAAGCGTCATGACGCCCTTTTCGGCGTTATACTCCAAATAGCGGGCGAAAATCCCGGCCGTATCGAACCGGATGCGCTCCCTACCGGCTGCGTCAGTGACGACGATGGCGTAGTTGCCACCGCTCTCGTCCGTCGTCACGGCGTAGACAGCGCCGCCGAGCTCAAACGTGCTTCCGGTTCCCCCGGGCTTATCAAAAGGCGGGATATTCAGCTGCAGCATCACATCGTATCCCCCGACCTGAATCACACCGGCCCTGTCCAGGTAGACGCTGACATAAGCCGGCCCCGGCTGTGTGGGGGTATACATATGAAACCCGAAGGTGCTGTAAAAAGCCGTATCATCATAACCATTAAAACGGGCCGGCAGCCATGCGGCCGCATCGAGCTCCTCCGTTTCGGTGAGATACCGGACGGAGGTAATAATGACCTGCTTATCGTCTTCCGGGATATCTCCTTTCGGCCGGACAACGTCGTTTATCAGCATCCCGTTTTTTTCGAGCGCCGTTTCGAGCGCCGCGACCTGGCTCTCCCGGCTGACCGTGAACGCGTCGACGGGCGGGATAAGCGACACGGCCGACAGGAGGATGAGCGCCAGTGCGACGGAACCGGCTTTTCCTTCCGGCTTCAGGCTGAGGGCGAAACCTGAGAAGATCGCGAAGACACCGAACAAGATGACGTAATACCGCCCGTACGTGACGCCCGTGTCCATCAGGAGGAGGAACGAGGCGATCGTCTGAAACAGTGCGATCGGTATGAGGACCTTCGGAAACATTAACCGGAACAGTTCGGCCAGTCTGTTCCCAAGCCGGCTGACAAGCAGCGTTACGACAATGACGGTGACCGCGTAGGCAATGAGCATTGGCTCAAGGAGATTGTCGGTCCAAAACTTCCCGCTGATGTTCAGGAGTATATATGCCAGCAGTATCACCGTGAACACGGTCGCCAGCGGGATGATGATATACGACAGCAGAACCTCCAGGAATTTCGGACTGCCGGTGCGCTTTTCGATCAGCACCGCCTGTTTTCCGCCGTCGGGTACTACGGCATCGGGAATCACTCTGCCGGGGTAAACCGGGATCAGCGACAGGAGGATCAGCGGCGCAATAATGACGAATACAATGTTGGCCGTGTGCATGTAAGCGTCCTCATCGACGGGTGTAATGAGCGTATCCACAGCGGCAATCACAGCGGCGCAGCCGAGAAACAGGATCCCTGTGAAAAAAACGGCCTGCACGAGCGCTTTGAACGCGGCCATAAAACTCTCGTTGAAGCCGTACCGGCTCCGGATGACGCCGACCCACACAAACGCGATGAAGAGCGCAAACATCGTGACAGCCGGCCGAACAAGCATCTCCGGGCTGTTTTGCGGTAGCAGCCGGACCGAAAGATAAAACAGCAGCGTGACAACAAGTCCCGCTCCCGTGATCAAAAGCCGCCAAAGGCTGCCGGATAAAAATCGTTCATATGCCGCCTCAGCAGCCGCACAAGCAACGGCGCCGACGGCGCATGTCAGGATATACCGCCCCAGCTCGTCCTCACCGCTGATCGAAACGGCAATCATAACGGCAGCGGCGACAAGAAAACCAACGGTGGCAGGGAACCGTACAACGGATTCCGTCAGTCCCCCGAGCCTGCGCCTCAGAGTTTTAAACATCATACAAACCTGCTTCCCTCATCTGTTTTCTCAACTGTTAAGGCTTCTTGGTGCCTGCTCATATACTATATCCGCCCTGCGATTAAAAACAACGGAAAATTGATCGGTATTTACCGGGTATTTTTAAATAGGTATTGACAAACCGGGAAATCCATGTATTATTGTATTAAGCGCTTAATACAATAATACAGGCGGTGATTGAATGAACTGGCATTTCGAATCTGACAGGCCTATCTACGTCCAACTGAAGGAACAGCTTTTGCTGATGATTGTATCCGGGAAATATCCGGCGGGGGCGAAGCTGCCCACCGTCAGGGATCTGGCGGCGGAAGCATCCGTCAACCCCAACACCCTGCAGAAAGCCTTATCCGAGCTGGAACGGGACGGTCTAGTCTACACCCAAAGAACAAGCGGAAGATTTGTGACGGAGGATGAAAAAATGATCACACAGGCAAAAAATGCGCTGGCAATCGAACAAATCGAGCAGTTTTTGAAAAAAATGGCCGGGATCGGGTTTACACGTGAAGAGACGCTGACCCTCCTGGAAAAAAAGGTAAAGGAGTAACGGGGAATGGCCATACTGGAATGTCACGGCTTATCAAAGCATTACGGTCCCGTGAGAGCGCTGAACAATGTCAGTCTGAGCCTTGAAAAGGGGCGTATCATCGGCCTCCTGGGCCCCAACGGCAGCGGGAAAAGTACGTTTATCAAGCTCTGCAACAATTTGATCACACCCACCAGCGGAACTCTCCAGATCGGCGGCATGGCGCCCGGCATCGGAACAAAGGCGATCGTCAGCTATCTGCCGGAGCACACATACCTCAACGACTGGATGAAGGTAACAGATATTATCGGCTTCTTCCGAGACTTTTATCGGGATTTTGACTCCAATAAGGCTTACGATATGCTCGGCAGCCTCAAAATTGACGGAAAAGCCAGAATCAAAACCCTGTCAAAGGGGACGAAGGAGAAGGTGCAGCTGATCCTCGTCATGGCGCGCAACGCAGAGCTGTATCTTCTCGACGAACCCATCGGCGGCGTTGACCCCGCCGCCCGCGATTACATCCTCAACACAATTATAAAAAACTATAACACGGAAGCTACTGTTGTCATCTCAACACATCTGATCTATGATATCGAACCCGTTCTGGATGATATTATTTTTCTCAAGGACGGCGAGGTTGTTTTAACCTCCACGGTGGACGGCATACGCGAAGAAAAGGGTGTCTCTGTTGACACGCTTTTCAGGGAGGTATTCAAATGCTAGGAAAACTCATAAAATACGAATTCCGGGCTACCGCGAGAATCTGTCTGCCCCTCTTCGGCGCGCTTCTTCTGGCCGCCTGCATCAGCCGGCTGTTCGAAAGCCTGCGGTTTGAAACGCCGATGGTGATCGGCATCGCCCTATCCGTTATCCTGATCATCGCCACCTTCGTCATCGTTCTGATCGTGACGCTGCTCCGCTTTTACAGGAACCTTCTGACTAACGAGGGCTATCTCATGTTTACGCTCCCGGTGACGGCAGACAGCCTCATCTGGAGCAAGCTGATCGTCGCCTTTGTCTGGAATATCCTGAGCCTTATCGTCGTTTTCGCCGCGATATTGATCATGGCGGTCACGGACTTGAACCTGTCTGATATTTCTCTCGCGATAACAGCCGGTCTGAACGCTGTCGGCATCACACAAGCCCAGTTCAACTGGTTTGTGGTTGAAATGATCGTGCTCTTCCTCGTCTCCCTGCCGGCCGGGATTATCGTCCTGTACGCCTGCATGGCCTCAAGCCAGCTTGTAAACAAGTACCGGATCCTGTTCTCCTTCGGCGCCTACATCGTACTGTCTATTATCGGTCAGATTTTGGGCTCGATCGCAATGTTCATCTTCCTGCCGAAACACATGTCCTTCTACTCAAACCCCAGTGTCACGGAAGTTGTCAACATGGTCAACACAGCAATGCTCTTCAGCATTGCCAGCAGTCTGATTGCGGGCGTCGCCCTGTATATCGTTACGCGGTTCATG
The DNA here is from genome assembly GCA_012718935.1 of Clostridiales bacterium. Taxonomy (GTDB): domain Bacteria; phylum Bacillota; class Clostridia; order Oscillospirales; family Oscillospiraceae; genus Sporobacter. Next base: position 5,290 of record JAAYBH010000389.1, on the reverse strand, counting down.
CTCAAGCGCAAGCTCAACCTGGAATAACAAACGCCTTCGGCGCACATTTTGACAAAAAGACCGGGACACCCGGTCTTTTTGCTTTTCATGCATTGGGATTTCCGACATAAAAAAGGGACAGGGCGGCTTATAATTATCTGGGAACATTTTCCATTTTCCTGCCGTCTAATTGACTTGAAATTATTGTTGGAGGTCATCCTGTGAAAAAATTTCTGATTCGGTGGTTTACCGTTCTTTTAGGGCTCGCCCTGCTGACAGGCCTGCTCCCGACTGTTTCATACGCTGCCGGAAGCGAGCTGGTGCTGACGAAAATAGGCCATGCGGCAGGCGGCTCGGTCGGCATTACAAATGCCGACACAAGGGCCGTAACGTTGTCGGTGCCCTTTTCCTACGCCGGAAATACGCTGGATTTATCCGCCGGCCTGATCATCGAAAAGGCCCCGGCCATCGATTCCGTCATCACGAATTTCAGCTCCGGCGCCCTGGCGGTGGTCGGAGATGCGGGTACGGCGGGCCCGCCTGTCAGCATGTCTGTAACTTATTACAAGGGTGGAAACACCGCGGTACAATATTCAACATCCTATGAAATCAGCGTCGTCCGGACGGCAAGAGTGGAGCCGAGCTTTACCGGGACGCTTTTAAAAAACGTCACCGGTGTGATGCCGAATTTAAAAATCAACGACATAACATTTTCTTCCGCTGAATTCACCCGCCTGTATACGGTAAACGACGGCGGCCCGATAACGGGCGTTTCAATCGCCGGGAGCAGCTTAAGCTGCGGCGCGCTGAAAACAGGCGGCGGCGCATCATATGTCAGTTATCCGTCAGGGAAACTCATTGCCATAGAGGAGATCGATTCCCTCGTTTTTGACGCGACCGGCAGCGGGACCGTCTCCTACATCGTCAGCGCTTACGCCGGAAACGATTCGTCAACGGCTATCGGCACCGTTTTGTTAACGATCACCGTCAACGGCGTGACCGTACCGTCGCTCAGCGGTCCGGTGTCGAAAACGATCAATGCGGGGACATCATATACCTTCTCATTGTCTGATTTCAGCAGTCAGATACGCCTTCAGGGCGGAACGCTGGACAGCATTGAGATTACGCCGGTAAACACAGGCGTCGGGGTCTGGCTCAACGGCACGGCGCCGTTCACCGGTACAGCCGTATTTAGCTCCGCCTCGATAGGCAGTCTGAAATTTTCCGCCAATACGGCGGGGATGTCCGCCTTCACATGGCGCGCTTCCAACGAGGCCGGCTTTTCCGATTACGGCAGCGGAACGATCACGGTAAAATCAACAGAAAAACCTGTCATCACCTCAGCCGTTGCCAAGTCTGTCAATCTGGGAGCGACGCTTGCTTTCTCCCTCAGCGATTTCAGCAGCTGCTACAGCCTCAACAACGGTACGCTGGAAAACCTCGTCATCACGCCCTACAAAACAGATTGCGGCAGCTGGTACAAGGGCTCCGGCGTTTTTACGGGCGCCAAAACCTTTGATAAAAACGATATCGGCACATTGAGGTTCAAGACCACGCAATGCGGTCAGGCCGCCTTTAAATGGACGGTATCCAATGAAAAGGGCGTTTCCGACTCAGGCAGCGGGCTCATTACCGTTAACGCCGCCGCCACAACGATCAGCTTAACAACGGACCAAAACACGGTTAAGGCGCTTTCAGCGTCCGTTTTTAACGACGCCTGCAAGCAGGCCACCGGAGCGGGTCTGAGCCATGTCTGGATTTCTCTGCCGCCTCCGGCCTGTGGTTCGCTCTATTACGGCTATTCCTCCCCGTCCAAACCCGGTACGGCAATTTACCCGGATACGCAGCTGTATTATAATAAGTCACCAAGGATATCTGATATCACCTTTGTCCCCGCCGCCAACTATTCCGGAACGTTCACGCTGTCTTATACGGGCGCCAATTCGAAGGATATCGTCTACGCCGGTGAGATCAGAGTCATTGTCGGTAGCGCGGGAGATGTGTCTTATCATACCGCTCAAAACAGCGTCAGAACAATGGACGCCTTGGATTTCAACAGGGCTTGCGTGAATATGACGGGGACCAATCTCTCCTATGTTTACTTTACCCTGCCGTCCCTCACCTCCGGCTCGCTTTACTACGGCTACGTCTCTCCCCAAAATCCCGGTGCGGTTGTCAGCCCGAACAGCCCGTACGCCGCACAGAACCTCTCTTATGTCACATTCGTCCCCGCCGCAAATTTCGTGGGTGCGCTGACGATCCCGTACACGGGCGTCGCATCAGGCAACGTCTCTTATACCGGTTATATCAAGATAACAGTCGGCGGCTCGGGCGCGGTGTCATATACGACGGGTGAAAACAGGGCCGTCTGGCTTTTGGGGGCGGATTTCAATACGGCGTGTTTCAATTTGACAGGCTCAAGACTCCATTTCGTGCGCTTCATAACTCCCCCGGTCTCGGAGGGCCGGCTCTTTTACAACTATTTCTCCCTGTCAAGCCGCGGCTCGGCCGTGTCGCCGGAAACGCCGTATTACCTGGACGATGCGCCGTATATCGGTTATGTGGCTTTTGTCCCTGCCGCCGATTTCAGCGGAACAGTGAGTATTCCCTTCCTCGGCTGCAGCGCCGGCGGAGCCCAGTTCACGGGGAATATGACGATCAAGATCAATGGCCGGAGCGGCTCGGCTTATTTTTCCGATGTGGGCTCGTCATATGAGTGGGCGGCAGGGGCTATCGATTACCTGTACGATGCCTCTGTTGTCCTGGGCACGGGCGGCAATCAATACACCCCAGGCTCAACCATGACAAGAGGCGATTTTCTGCTGATGCTCCATCGGGCAATGGGCTACACCGGAAGTACTAAAAGTAATTTCTCCGACGTACCCAAGGGCAGCTATTATTACGACGCCATCGCCATCGCCAAAGCGCTGGGGATCGCAAAGGGCACCGACAATAAAATTGGCCCCGCATCTCCGCTGACGCGGCAGGACGCCATGGTGTACATTTACAGGGCGCTCCACGTCACCGGCATTAAGATGCCCCCCGGGACGAGCGCCGACCTTGCCCCCTTTGCCGATAAAGGAAAAATTTCAAAATACGCCCTGGAAGCGGTTCAGTCGCTTGTCAAAGCCGGAATGATCAAGGGCAGCTACGACAGGCTCAACCCCGGTTCCGTTTTAAGCCGCGCGGAGATGGCGGTCGTCTTATACCGGATCAAAATCAGCTGTTAAACTATGTTGCGGCCGCTTGCTGCCGGTTCTCCAGCTTTCTTGTCAGTTCGTCGAGATCTGTCATCGGCAGCGCGCAGGCTTTGTTTTCACAAATATAGAAGTTTGGCTTGCTCTCCATGACAAGATAGGCCCTGGCAAAGGGTGCGATCGCATTAACGCCACTCTCGTTGTCTTTCGTTTTGACCAGCAGGATCGTATTGGGCAGAAAGACGAGGGCCAGCGCGCTTCTGAGCATGCCGATGTCCCGCTCTGAAGGCATGCAGCATACCACTTCCTTCGACGGGTAGAGCTCCTGCTGGGCCGCCATCAGGCCGAAGCAATGGGCGGAAGGGTAATCCTTTACAGTCGCCGCCAGAAAAGCCAGCTGACGCCGGGCGCGCTCCTCCCACTCCGGTTCCGCCGTCAGCTTTGCAATCCTGCCGAGCACATAGGCGGCAACGGCATTGCCGGACGGCACCGCCCCGTCGTACGTCTCTTTCAGGCGCAGCGGCAATGCTTCGGCATCCCCGGCATACTGGTAAAAGCCGCCCTTGTCCCTGTCCTCAAAATATTGGCACATAGTCTCGGCATATTTGATTGCCCGTTCCAGCCAGGTTACGTCAAAGGCTGCATCGTACAGCGACAGCAGCGCCCATACCGTATAAGCGTAATCCTCCAGATATCCCGTGCCGGCAGCCTCCCCGTCCCGGTATCGGACATACAGCCGTCCGTCCGGAGCCGTCAGCTTTTCTGTGACAAACGCTGCTGCCCGCGCCGCTGTCTTCAAAAAAGCCTCCTTACCGAGAACCTGATAGGCTTTGGCAAACGCCGCGATCATCAGAGCGTTCCAGCCTGTGAGTATCTTTTCATCCCTAAAGAGCTTTATGCGGCCGCGCCGGAATTCACAGACGGCGGGAAGAAGGCCTTCAATCCGGTCATCCGGCGCGTCATACGCCGTGTTATTCAGCAGGTTGGGAATGCTGGCGCCCTCAAAATTCCCCTCTTCCGTGATGCCGAAATACTGACAGAAATATTCCCCGTCACTGTCCCCCAGAATACTGCGCACGGTGTCCGGCGTCAGCGCGTAATATTTACCTTCCGCGCCCTCGCTGTCGGCATCCTGGGCACTGTAGAAGCCGCCTCCGTCGTCCGTCATTTCCCGCTGGATGTACCGGAGCGTTTTCTCGGCGACCCTTTTGAAAAGCCCGTCCCCCGTGACCTGATACGCCTCCAGATAGGCCAGCGTCAGCAGTGCATTGTCGTACAGCATTTTTTCAAAGTGCGGTACCAGCCATTCGTCGTCCGTGGAATATCTGGAAAACCCGCCGCCGATATGGTCAAACATGCCGCCCCGGTACATCTGCCGGAGCGTCTTCTTTGTCATCTCCAGCGCCTCGGGCTCATGCTCGAAATAGTAATGCCGCAGCAGGAACATAAGGTTGTGCGGCGTCGGGAATTTCGGCGCATGCCCGAATCCGCCGTGCTTTTCATCAAAGGTCCGCCGGAAAGTTTCATATGCCGTATGCAAATCCCTTTTTGTGATGGCTTCATCCTGCCCCCCGGTTTTCTCCGAGAGACGTTTCAGTATCTGATCGCCCTGGCGCAAAAGCTTCTCCCTGCCGTGCTTCCACAGCTTCACAACCGAAGCCAGCACGTCCATCAGCCCGTTCATGCCGTATCGTGATGTCTTCGGGAAATATGTTCCTGCAAAAAACGCCTTCTTGTCCGCCGCCAGAAACACCGTCAGAGGCCAGCCCCCCGACCCCGTCAGCGCCTGGCATACCTGCATATACACCGCGTCGACATCCGGCCGCTCCTCCCTGTCCACTTTGACCGCAACAAAATGGGCATTCAGATAATCCGCGACCTCCCGATCTTCAAACGACTCCCGCTCCATGACGTGACACCAATGGCAGGTTGACTATCTACAGCAAACTAAGAATACCCAATAGATAAGAAGACGGGTTTGTCTTCTGTCCGCGCCTTATCAAAGGCCTCGTCGCTCCAGGGGAACCAGTTGACTGGATTGTAAACATGCTGGAGTAGATAAGGCGACTTCTCATGGACTAATCTATTGGGTTTTCTATCGTTTGTCATAGGGC